>CAZDXK010000029.1:0-6692 GCA_964509215.1 uncultured Actinomycetes bacterium
CAGGACGTGGGCTTCACGGTCGTCGGTCTGGACGGCGACGCGCAGGCGTCGATCTTCGATGAGCCGTGCCCGGAGGGTCGCGTCGCGCTCGTCGTCGGGAGCGAAGGTGAGGGCATGTCGCGACTGGTGCGCGAGCGATGCGACCTGCTGCTGGCCCTTCCGATGCGTGGCCGTGTCGGCTCGCTGAACGCCTCCGCCTCACTCGCCGCCGCGCTGTACGGATACGTGCTGCCCTCGAGGCGGCGATGAGGGCCGATACCCTCGGGTGATGGAGCCGTTCCCTCCCCCGCCTCCGCCGCGCCCGATATGTCGTAGCAGGCCGATGAGCGGGCTCGTCCGTCGACTCCCGCGGCACACGGCGGCGGTAGACTTGCTCCAACCGGCCGGCGTGGCGCAGTCCGGAAGCGCAAGCGACTTGTAATCGCTAGGTCGTCGGTTCGAATCCGACCGCCGGCTCTCGATCGATGGGACGACCGAAGTGCCTGGAAGTTTCAGGCAGCTACGCGGAGCTCGTGCAACCCGCGGATGATGTAGTTCGGCTTCCAGCTCGGTTCCTCGATGAGCCGAAGCGCCGGCAATCGGCGGAGGACCGTGGTGAACGACGCCGCGAGCTCCAGGCGGGCGAGCGGCGCCCCCAGGCAGAAATGGACGCCGGCGCCGAACGATACGTGCGGGTTGGGTTCCCGCGCGACGTCCAAGTCGTCGGGACGATCGAACACGGTTGGGTCGCGGTTGGCGGAGCCGAACAACAGTCCGAGCTCGGCCCCCTTCGGAACCACCGTTCCGCAGATCTCCGAGTCCTCCAGCACCCATCGCTCGAACATCTGCAGCGGCGTGTCCCAACGCATCAGCTCCTCGATCGCCCGCGACACCAACGTGAGGTCCTCGCGGAAGCGGGCCAGCTGGTCGGGATTGCGGAACAACGACCACCAGCCGTTCCCTGTGACGTTCACGGTGGCCTCGTGGCCGGCGTTCAGCAGCAGGACGCACGTCCCGACCAGCTCATCCTCACTCAGCCGCTCGTCGTGGTCGACGACCTGCGCGAGCGCGCTTATGAGGTCGTCCCGCGGGTCCGCGCGGCGCCGGCGCGAGAGCGTCCGGAGGTAGTCGGAGAACTCGACGCAGGCGCGCACGGCGGTTCGGGCCGTCTGCTCGGACGGGCGCAGCTCGTACATCCCGCAGATGTCGGCGGACCACGGGCGGAGAAGGCCGCGATCCTCGGGCGGCACCCCGAGGAGCTCGGCGATCACCGCCACCGGCAGCGGTTCGGCGAGCGTCGAGATCAGGTCGAACTCCCCGAGGCCTGCGACGCCGTCCACCAACCCGTCCATCATGCGTTGGATCCGCTCGCGCATGCCCTCCACCATCCGGGGCGTGAACGCCTTCGAGACGAGCGAACGCACACGCGTGTGATCGGGAGGCTCCATGTCGAGGATGCCGCTACGGATCAGGTGCCAGAACGGTCCGTGCCAGTCGGGATCCTCCGGGCGGCCCATCTCAGCGTGAGTCGCGATGTGGTGATATGTGCGGCCGAACCGTCGATCGCGCAGCAGAGCGTTGACGTCGGCGAACCGTGAGACGAGCCAGTGGTCGGTGGGTTCGTGGTACCAGATCGGCGCCCGCTCCCGCATCTCGGCGTAGACGGGATAGGGGTCGGCGATGAAGCCGAGATCGTCTGGCGCGAACGCGAACTCCACGCGCACCACCGTACCGTGACGTGGCCCGGGAGGGCGAGCCCACCAGCCTGCTAGCCGCCGGGCAGGAAGACGTGGAACGAGGAACCGCCGCCGTCGCGATCCTCGATCCACGCTCGGCCGCCGTGGAGCTCCGCGAAGCGCCGCACGAGTGACAGCCCCACTCCGACCCCCGGTGAGTGCCCAGACGACGACCCCGGCGCCTGCCGGAACGGCTCGAACACCGCATCGTGCAGATCGGGCGGGATGCCGCGGCCCTCGTCCTCGACCACGAGCATCACGCCGCCGTCCTGGCCGAAGCCACGTACCCAGATCCGCGTGCCGCCCGGGGTGTGCCGGATCGCGTTCGACAAGAGGTTCTCCAGGATCCGTTCGACCTTAGCGGCGTCGACGGACGCGGTGATCGATTCGGCTTCCACCTCGATGTCGCGGCCGGCGGGATTCTCGGTGCCGTCGACGCTTCGGTGCACCAACTCGGCCAGATCGATCGGGCGCCGTTGCGGGCTCACGATCCCGCGTTGCAGCCGATCGAGGTCGAGGAGGTCCGACAGCAACCGCTCAAGCTTGCGCGCGTTGGCCGCGATGCGGCCGACCAGGTCGAGCGCATCCTCCTGCGGCAGGTTCAGCTCGGTCTGTTCGAGCGTGAGCGCCGAGCCGAGGATCGAGGTCAGGGGCGTCCGGAGGTCGTGCGAAACTGCCTCGAGGAACGTGTTCTTCATCTCGTCGAGCGCGCGGAGCCGTTGCGCTGCTTCGCGTTCGCGCCGGAAGGCTTCGGAGTACTTGCGTTCGCTCCGACGCAGCGCCTGTTCGGCGCGCTTGCGCTCGGTGATGTCGATCATCAGGCCTCGGAGCTGTCGCGGTCCATGCGCCCCGCGCACGACGTGCACCATGTCGCGTATCCACAGCGTGCGGCCGTCGGGCGCGGACACACGGTATTCCAGGCTCTGGTCTTGGCCCCCATCAGCGGCGATCCGGACCGCGGCGATCGCGCCGTCGCGATCCTCGGGGATCGTGTGATCGCCCCATCGGCGACCCTCGGTGATCCATTCCTGCTCATCCGCCCCCAGGAGCTGCTCGGCACGTCCTCCGATGAAGGAGAGCCGAAGGGAGGCTGCGTCCGCCTCCCAATAGACCGCGTCCAAGCTCGCCACCAGCTCGTGGAACCGCTCCAGCTCCGAAAGCCTGCGCGCGTTCCCCAGCGCGAGGGACGTGATATCGGCGATCCCGCGAGCAAGTCGCAGATCCTGGGCGCTGAACCGCGAGTCGACGTCGCTCGCCCCGATCACGATCGCGCCGAAGCCGTCGGGCTCCCAACGCAGCGGAGCGACCAGCACGTCGCGGAGCTCGCCGAAGGGCCAGAGCTCGCGCGGCACCTGTTCGACGACCTTCAGCGGGATCACGAAGGGCTCGTTCTCGCTTGCCAGGAGCGACGTTGCGACGGCCGATGGGACGACGGCGTAGCCCGCCCCCGGCTTGGTTGGCGCGGCTCGCTCGTCGCCCGTGGCGGAGAGGCGCAGCAGATGGAAGTCTCCCGTCTCCTCGTCACGGAGGTAGGCGGAGAGGCCGGACGCGGCGACCAGGTGCGGAACGGTGTCGATCGCCTCCTGCAGGATGTCCTCGATCGAGTGGAGCTGCGTCAGCGTCTGCGAAAGTCGAAGGAGCGAGGTCGACGTCTCGGCCGCCTCGCGCTCGGCTTGGAACAGCTTCGCGTTCTCGAACGCGACCGCGGCGTGGGATGCCAGGACCTCGAGCAGCCGCCGGTCCTCCTCGTCGAACTTCTCGTAGCCGAGCATCGAAAGCGTGATGACGCCCAGCAACTGGTCACCCACGGCCATCGGCACGGCGAGCATCGACTCGAGCACGTCGTCGGTGCCCGGGATCTGGACCGCGAAATCCACTTCGCGTGCGTCCGGCGTGATGAGCGATTTCCGGCTCTCCGCCACGTGCCCCGTGATGCCCTCGCCGACCTCCGAGATCAGCGACTCGACGGTGTCCTTCTCGTAGTCGGAGAACATCTCTCCGCGGAACGAGACCGGATACAGCGTCCGTCCGTCTGGTTGCAGCAAGTAGACGCGGCAGCTGTGGTAGTGAACGATCGTGCGGAGCTCCGCGGTGATAGCCGAGCTGATCTCGTTCGCGTCGCCCAGGGAGTTGAGCTTGGCGGCGAGGCTGTGGAGCATGTTGAGCTGCGCCACCGACCGGAGATGGTCGGCAGGGCCGCGAGCCGCCCGTTGGGTCTCCGCGGCTACCTCGTCACCGGTCGTCACCACGTCGCATCCTCTCATGGGCGATCTTCGGGTCTCCCGATGCTTCTCGGCTCGCTACCCTCGGGTGCTTGAACCGCGGGTGATGGTTGCTAGCCTCGCACCCGTGAGCCGTTCGTCCACCGAGGGGAAGGCGGGGGAGGGCGCGGCGCTCGATCAGCGCGACCGTGAGCTCCTCGATTTCGAGCGTGAGGCCTGGAAGCTGCGGATATCCAAGGAACGCGCGATCCGCGAGCGCTTCGGCTTCTCCGCCGCGCGCTATCACCAGTTGCTGAACCGCGCCATCGACCGGCCCGAGGCGATCTCGTACGATCCCATGCTGGTTCGCCGACTCCGTCGCATCCGTGACGCCAGGCGACGCAAGCGGACCGCTGGCCGGCTCGGGATACCGTTGTAGCCAGCCGCTCCAGCGAAGGCCTGGGGTAGGATGGGCCGCGTGAACCTCGGTACCGCACGGATCGTGATCATCTTGGCGCTCGCCGCGGGCGGGATCGCAGTCCTGGCGAACGGGTTCGAGAGCGGAGCGATCGTGACGCCGCCGATCGGCGCGGGTGGCAGCGACACGGTCAGTCCGTCGGGCGCTTCGCCGAGCAGCTCGCCCAGCCCACCTCCGAAGGAGACGCCACCCCCGCAGATCGAGGGGGTGCAGATCGCCGTCTTCAACGGCACCAATGAGCCGGGGCTCGCGGCACAGGTGCAGCAACTCTTGGAGGCCGACGGCTACGTCGCAGCACAGGACCCGGCCGACGCGGACTCGAAACCGGTTCCCAGAACGATCGTCTACTTCCGTGGCGGGGCGGAAGCGCCGCAGAACCGCTCTAACGCGAAGTACATCGCGGACACGTACTTCGAGGGCGCGCGGGCGGCGCTCCTCGATCCCGAGCTGGCGGTCGGCATCGCCGACAGCGCGCAGGCGATCATCATCGTGGGGGTCGACTACGCGGGTGCGAGCACCGGCGCAGGCTAGCGCCACGACGGTGATTCGTCCCGAAGCTTCCCGAGGACATCGTTGCGGCGCGTCTCCCGTTCCGCACGAGTCATCTCGATCAGTTGCGTCAAGGCGGCCGTAAGCGCCGCTGGGGAGAACGGTTTGGTCATGTACTCGGACGCACCCTCCTCCCAGCACCGAACCCGATCCTCCCGCTGGGCCTTCGCCGTGAGCACGAGGACCGGGATGTCTCGCGTTCGTTCGTCCGCGAGCAGGTGGCGGAGGACGCCGTAACCGTCCATCAATGGGAGCATCAGGTCCAAGACGATGGCGTCGGGCACCTCGGATACGGCCAGGGCCAGCCCATGCTCGCCGTCAGAGGCCTCCAGGACGTCGTGACCGGAGTGCAGGAGGTTCACCCTGCACAGCAGGAGCACATCCGGTTCGTCGTCGACAACGAGGATTCGGGCCATCGTTCTGTCACCGCTCCTTCCCCGGGCGCGAGTCGTATCGGTCCATTCCCAAGGGTTGTCGGCCGATATGGGGATGGTGTGGATACCTGGAACCGGGGAGTTGCGCGGAGCGGCATCGTTGCAGGCGAACGCGTTGACGCAGTCCCCTACCCACCCTAGGCTGCTTCGAAAGGGGCGAACGCCGTGCTGAAGGTGTCTCAGAAGCTGGAATACGCGATGCGGGCGATGATCGAGCTCGCCCATCGACGGAGCGAGGGCACGCTGGTGCCGGCTCGGGAGATCGCGGAGCGCCAACAGATCCCCCTGCGGTTCTTGGAACAGCAACTCGGTGCGCTCTCGAAGGCCGGGCTCGTCCAGAGCTTCCGAGGTGCCGGAGGGGGGTGCCGGATCGCGCGGGACCCGGCCGAGATCACCATCGCGCACATCGCGGACGCCATCGAGGGCCAGATCTTCCCCATGTTCTGTCTGGAGCCTTCCGACCACACGTGCTTCCAGGACTCGCAGTGCGGCCTGCAGGGATTCTGGGCGGACGTGGCGCGGGCGGCGCAGAAGGTCTTCGATGAAACGACGGTGGCGGACCTGTCGGCCCGCCACCAACGCATGAGCCCGGGGCCTGTGCTTATCGCCCCAGAGACGCTGTTGTCCCGTTCCCGCTGACCAGGGTATCTGGCCGGACTGGGCTAATTCCCCGCTTCGGCCTTGCTCAAGATGCGCGTGAGCTTCGTGCCGCACACCGGGCAGGCGCCCTGTGCGGCGGGGCGGCCGTTCTTCAGGGTGACGATCTGGCCCTCGAACGTCCGCTTCTCACGGCACTTCATGCAGTAGCCCTCATATTGCGCCACCGCCTGCCTCCTTCCCCGTTACGCTTCGAGGCCGCCTCAGACGGCAGCCTCACACACGATGTTGAGGCTACGAGAGCCGTGTTGCAAGTACTTACGGCACCCAGGTCGGCTCGCGGGAAAGCGGCGTTCCTGCGTACGATGCTGCCGTCTGCGACAAGGAGGGGTGCGAAACACGTGAGCGACAGCGAGCGAAACATCGAGGCGCTGCTCTCGGAGAAGCGCGTATTCGAGCCATCCGCGACATTCGTGGAGCGCGCGCTCATCTCCGATCGCTCGATCTACGACAGGGCAGCGGGCGATCCCGAGGGTTTCTGGGCCGAGCAGGCGGAGCGGATCTCGTGGTTCCGCCGATGGGACCAGGTGATGGAGTGGAACGCTCCGTGGGTCAAGTGGTTCACGGGCGGAACGCTGAACGCTTCGTACAACTGCCTTGACCGGCACGTCGAGGCCGGCGGCGGCGACAAGGTCGCGTACCACTGGGAGGGCGAGCC
>CAZDXK010000029.1:6792-10937 GCA_964509215.1 uncultured Actinomycetes bacterium
GGCACGTCGAGGCCGGCGGCGGCGACAAGGTCGCGTACCACTGGGAGGGCGAGCCGGGGGACACCCGGACGATCACGTATCGGGATCTGTACGAGGAGACCTGCCGGTTCGCGAACGCCCTGAAGGGTCTGGGCGTGCGGCGAGGCGACCGGGTCGCGATCTACCTCGGCATGGTGCCGGAGCTTCCCGTTGCGATGCTCGCGTGCGCGCGGATCGGCGCTCCGCACTCGGTGGTGTTCGGCGGCTTCTCGGCCGAGTCGCTGAAGGACCGCATCAACGACGCGGAGGCGACTGTTCTGATCACCGCCGACGGCGGCTATCGCAGGGGCCAGGTCGTGCCCCTCAAGGAGAGCGCCGACGCGGCGCTGGAGGGATGCCCGACGATCGAGCACGTCGTCACGGTCCGGCGCACGGGTGCAGAGCACACGTTCACGCCCGGACGTGACCACTGGTACCACGAGCTTATCGCCGACCAACCCGCGGAGTGCCCGGCGGAGGAGATGGACGCCGAGGACTTCCTCTATCTGCTCTACACGAGCGGCACCACGGGCAAGCCGAAGGGCATCGCGCACACGACGGGCGGCTACATGACGCAGGTTGCTGCCACGCACCGGCTGATCTTCGATCTCCACGAGGACGACGTGTACTGGTGCGCCGCAGACATCGGATGGGTTACGGGACACTCGTACATCGTTTACGGCCCGCTCGCGAACCACGCCACCGGCATCATCTACGAGGGCGCGCCCGACTGGCCCGACAAGGACCGGCTGTGGTCGATCGCGGAGAAGTACAAGGCGACGATCCTCTACACGGCGCCAACAGCCATCCGCGCGTTCATGCGATGGGGGACGGAGTTCCCCGAGAAGCACGACCTGTCCTCGTTCCGGCTGCTCGGCTCGGTGGGAGAGCCGATCAATCCCGAGGCGTGGGTCTGGTACTGGAAGTTCATCGGGGGGGAGCGTTGTCCGGTCGTCGACACCTGGTGGCAGACCGAGACAGGCGCGATCCTGATCTCGCCGCTCCCCGGCGTCACGCCGCTGAAGCCCGGGTCCGCGACGAACCCGTTCCCAGGCATCGAGGCCGACGTCTTCGACGAGGCAGGGAACGCCGTGCCGCTCGGCGGTGGCGGCTACCTCGTGCTGAAGCACCCCTGGCCGGCGATCGCGCGGACCATCTGGGGCGACCCCGATCGCTACGTGAGCACGTACTTCACCCAGTACGGGCCGGGGATCTACGTTTCGGGCGACGGCGCCAAACGCGACGAGGATGGCTACTACTGGTTGCTCGGTCGGATCGACGACGTCATGAACGTTGCGGGGCACCGGCTCTCGACGTATGAGATCGAAAGCGCTCTGGTCGACGATCCGAAGGTGGCGGAGGCGGCGGTGGTCTCCAGGCCCGACGACCTCGTGGGTGAGGCCATCGTGGCCTTCGTGACGCTGAAGTCTGAGTTCGTCGGGGATGACGCGATGGCCGAGGAGTTGCGCGATCACGTCGCCCAGATGATCGGGAAGATCGCACGGCCGCACGGGATCATCTTCACCACGGACCTTCCGAAGACGCGTTCCGGGAAGATCATGCGGAGGCTGCTCCGAGACGTGGCGCGCGGCCATCCGCTCGGCGACGTCACCACGCTCGCGAACGCCGAGATCGTGGAACAGATCCACGACATGGTGGGATCCGGCGCCGGCGAAGAGTGAAGAGTAGAGAGCTTCTGCCGACGGATCAGACGTGTCTGCCGAAGAAGTCGAGGATCAGTTGCATGTGGTGGACCTGCTGATCGACGGCGTTCGAATGGTGGCCTTCCGGATACATGTGCACGTCGACGGGCACGCCGCGTGACCGCAGCGCGTCGACCCACGGCGTGATCCCCTCGACCGGGCATTGCGGATCCTGTTCCCCGGCGATGACCAGGACGGGCGCGACCGCGCGGTCGACATACGTCATGGGGTTCCGCTCGCGGTACAGGTCGGGAACCTCCTCGGGTGTGCCGCCGTACAGCGCCACGTCGTACGCCTGGATCTCGGGCATCGACGCGTAGTGGGCGGCGACCATGTCGCCCGAGGGGATCCCGGCGAACACCGCCTTCCAACGTTCGGGATGCAGCCCGACGTTCAGGCACGCGAGACACCCACCCCACGACCAGCCCGAGAAGGCGACGCGCTCGGGATCGGCGAAGCCTGCCGCGATCAACGCGTCGAGCCCTGCGATCACGTCCTCCGTCTCGGGGAACCAGGGATCACCTATCAGCGAGCGTCGGAAGGCGGTGCCGTAGCCCGTGGATCCGCGATAGTTCACGAGCGCCACCGCGTACCCGGCGTCGACGAATGCCTGCGTCTCCGCATCGAACGCGTCCCGCTCGTGCCATTCGGGGCCGCCGTGAACGCTCATCACGGTTGGGTGTGGCCCATCGCCCGGCGGAGTGACGACGAACGCCTGCACGCGCTGGCCGGCCGCGTTCTCGAACCAGAACGAGCGATAGGGGCGGCCCTGCGGCGGAGGCTCACCGACAGAGGCCAACACCACTTCACCGTCCGAGTTCATCACGCGCGGAGGGTGCACGCTGTCGCTCGTCTGGAACCACACCTGGCCATCGGGTCGAACGGCCGCCTCCTCGATGTCGCCATGCGGGTCGGCGACGAGCGTCGTTTCGCCGCTCTCCGGGTCGAGCCGGTGGAGCTCGAGCCTTCCTTCGAACTCGTGCCGGACCAGGATCGCGGAGCCGTCCGGCCACCACCCCACGGGGATCGCGGCGCCCGGAAGATCTACGGGCAGCTCCCGCTGCTCGTCGTTCCTCGGTGTCCAGATCGACGGGCGCTCGAACGCGCCCAACTCCGACATGAAGAGCAGTCGATCGTCGCCATGTCGCGGGCTCCATGCGACCGGATCCATGTTCGAGCCCGCGTCGGCGAGCTGCGCGATCACGGTGCCGTCGGCCGCGTCCAAGGCCATGAGTCCGTGGTGGAGGATGTCGCCGACATCCGTGTGACGTATGCAGATCAGGCCGCCGTCGGCCGAGATGCCGCCCGACCCCTGCGGATCGAGCCTTCCCACTCCGAGCGGCTTGCGACTCGTCCGGATGATCCGCGGCGCCGATCCCGGCGCCGCCACGATCGCCAGGTAGTCGTCGTCGGTGACGATGCCGAGGACGACGACATCGCCCGCGAACGAGATCCCCGCGGTCCAGCCGCGCGGAACGTCGGGGACCAGCGCCTCTGGCTCTCCGCCGTCGAACGGCGCCGCCACCCAGAGGCCGCGCTGGTCGCCTGTGTCGTCTCGCCACCAGACGACGCGCTCGTCGGGCGCCACCAGCACGCTCTCGACGCCCACCGGCTCGTTCGAGATCCGGCGACGCTCTCCGGTGGCAAGATCGGTCGCCCACGCCTGCCAGGAGCCGCTTTCGTTCGAGACGAACGCGAGATGGCCTGCGGCGCTGTCGCTCCAGGCCGGGAAGCCCATCTGCCCGGCCGTGAACCGTCGCTGCCATGCGGAGGGGTCGGTCATGCGAGGGATGATGGCACGGGAAGGTTCCGCCTTGTCAGCCGCGAGGCCCGCCCCCTAGAATCGTTAGCACTCGGAGTCGCCGAGTGCTAGCAGTCGACAACGCAGGCTGAGAACCGGACCGAAGAAGCCGGAGGAGGAGGAAGGGATGGCCGCGAAGATCATCTCGTTCGACGAGGAGGCACGGCGGGCCCTGGAGCGCGGCATGGACCAGCTGGCCAACGCCGTCAAGATCACGCTCGGCCCCAAGGGCCGCAATGTGGTCCTCGAGAAGAAGTGGGGCGCCCCCACCATCACCAACGATGGCGTCTCGATCGCCAAGGAGATCGAGCTCGACGATCCGTTGGAGAAGGTAGGCGCCGAGCTCGTGAAGGAGGTCGCCAAGAAGACTGACGACGTCGCCGGTGACGGCACGACGACGGCGACCGTCCTCGCACAGGCCATCGTCAAGGAGGGCCTGCGCAACGTTGCGGCCGGCGCCAACCCGATGTCGCTCAAGCGCGGCATCGAGCGGGCCGTCGAGCTCGCGGTCGAGAGCATCAAGAACCAGTCCAAGGAGGTCGAGGCCAAGGAGGAGATCGCCCACGTTGGCGCCATCTCGGCCGCCGACCCCGAGATCGGAGAGCAGATCGCCGAGGCCGTCG
>CAZDXK010000030.1:0-10783 GCA_964509215.1 uncultured Actinomycetes bacterium
GACCCCGATCCGACCGGTGCCGCGGCCACGCCGTCCGGCTTGCCCCCGCTGGCGCACGAGCTCTCGATCGCGCAGTGGCCCCTCTACATCGACCCGGGCAAGCAGGGTACCGACAGCCCGACGCTCGTCGCGTTCGAGCAGGAGACGGGCATCGACGTCACGTACCGCGAGAATATCAACGACAACGCGGCGTTCTTCGGCAAGCTCCTGCCGCAGATGAGCGCGGACCAGGATCCGGGATATGACCTGATCACGCTCTCGGACTGGGTCGTTGTCAAGATGGAGCGGCTGGGTTGGCTCGCGGCGATCGATCACAGCGCCCTGCCGACCGTGACGGCGAACATCGGTCCGGCGTTCGCCGACCCGGCGTACGATCCCGGCAACGCGCTCAGCATCCCGTGGCAGGGCGGGATCACCGGGATCGCCTACGACCCCGACAAGACCGGGCGGCCGCTCACGGCGTTCGCCGACCTCTGGGATCCCGCCTTCGCGGGACACGTGGGCATGCTCACTGAGATGGTCGACACGATGAACCTGACGCTGCTCTCGCTCGGCGCGGACATCCAGAACGCCACCGACGACGACGTGCGACGCGCGCAGCAGAAGCTGCTGGAGCAGCGGGACGCCGGGATCGTTCGCCAGTACTACGGGCAGGACTACACACGCGCGCTCGCCGAGGGCGACGTGTGGGCGACCATGGCCTGGTCGGGCGATGTCCTGCAGCTGCAGCTCGCGAACCCGGCCCTGCAGTTCGTGGTGCCGGAGGAGGGCGGCATCCTGTGGGTGACGCCGATGGAGATCCTGCGGACGGCGCCACACCCGGCGGACGCGCACGCGTTCCTGGACTTCGTCTACCGCCCCGAGGTTGCCGCGGCGATCACCGAATGGGTCGGGTATGTGACACCCGTCCCCGCGGTCCAAGACCTCGTCCGGCAACACGCCGCCGAGGCGACCAACGCGGCGGATCGCAACTACCTGGAGTTCCTGGCCGAGAGCCCGCTCGTGTTCCCGACCGAGGACATGCTCGCCAACCTGCACTCGTACAAGGTCTTGTCGCAGGAGGAAGAGCAGACGTGGGCGGGGCTATTCAGCGTGATCCTGAGCGGCTGACACCCCTCAGGCCGGAAGCGACTCGGCTTCGGCGTTCGCCGCCTGCTCGCGCCACCACTGCTGCCCGTCTTCCGGCAACGTATGGATCGGGTCGTAGTACGGGTACCGGCGCGTGAGCGCATCGGGGTCGTCATCTTCGATGCCGGTCCGGTAGTTCTTCGTCCAGTACGAGATGCCCTTGGTGCGGTCGTAGTCCTTCAACATGTGGACCCAGCGCTTGCCGACGAGCGGCACGTCGCAGACGACGCGCGGCGTGGCGAACCCCGGCATGTACCCGAGCAGCTGGTACTGCAGGTCCTGCGCCTCGGCGACCGACGTCCGCCAGTGCTCGGCGTTCGGGATCATGTCGCACATATAGAAGTAGTACGGCATGATCTTCGCGTGATCGAGGAGCATGAAGCAGAGTTCCAGCAGGTCGTTCGGTGCCGTGTTCACGCGGCGCAGCAGCACGCCCTGGTTGCGCACGTCGCGGAAGCCGGCCTCGAGCGTCATCTGCGCGGCTCGACCCACGAGCGGCGTCACCTGTTGCGCGCAGTTCACATGGGTGTGCAGCGCGATGTCGACGCCGCGTGAGCGGGCCTTCGTCGCCATGGCCTCCAGTCCGGCGCGGACGTCGTCCTGCAGGAAGTGCTGCGGCAGGCCCATCAGACCCTTCGACGCGATGCGGATGTCGCGGATGTTCACGATGTCCAGCAGCTTCGACACGAAGTCCTCGAGCCGCTTGATCGGCACGTTCGCCATGTCGCCTCCGGACACGACCACGTCGCGGACCTGCGGGGTCCTCCGGAGGTAATCGAGCATCTGGTCCCAACGGTCGTTCTGCTTGACCTCGAACTTGTACTTGAGGACCTGCAGCGTGTCGTTGCCGACCAGGTCCATGCGCGTGCAGTGCCCGCAGTACTGCGGACATGTCGGGATCAGCTCGGCGAGGACCTTCGTCGGGTAGCGGTGCGTCAGGCCCTCGACAGCCCACATGTCGGCCTCGTGAAGCGAGTCGCGGGAGGACATGGGGTGGCTCGTCCACTCGGTGAGTCGATCGCTGAGCGCCGGCGCCATGTAGTTGCGAACGCGGTCGCCGCGGAGGTCCTGCTCCTGCATCGTGTTGATCATCTGGGGCGGGATCAGCATGGACATGGTGGCGCGCTCCTGCTGATCCCGTTCGATGTCGGCGAGCAGGTCGTCGTCCAGGAAGTCCCCGAGCGCCTCCTTGAGCTCCTTGAGGTTCTTCACGGTGTGGGCGCGCTGCCACTGGGCGGACTCCCACTGTTCGACGGTCACGTCCCGGTAGCCGGGGAGGCGCGTCCAGTCGGGCTCGACGTATTCCCGCCTGAGCGGGTACTCGAACGGCTGGTGCGCGGCGTGGGCATGCGGGTCGCGGTGTCCCGGTCGACCGTTGGACGGCTCCGGATGGATCTGCACGCTCATGCTCACACCCCCCGTCGATCTTCGGTAGGGCGCACCCGTTCAGCCGGCGCCCGGGCGCGCGAAGGATATCTAGCGGTAAGAGTGATGATACCCGAATCTCATCCGGAGAAAACGCGCTAGGACCGGAGGATATCCGGTAGTGGGCGTCAGGAGTGGAAGATCAACGGCGGCCGCGGGGGCCGCCACCCTGACCGTCACGGCGCGGACGACGTTCCATCCGAACCTCGGGGACGAACTTGGGAAGGCGCGCCTTCATCGGGGCGTGGCCGGTGCGCTCGAAGCGAACCATCACATGGTCTGGCGTCTGTTGCCGGTCGCTCTCGCGCCACCCGTTCGCGAGGAGGTGCTTCAATCGGGCCGCAGCCGTTTTCCGCAGCTTGTCCGTCCCGGGAACGCGAACGTAGAGGCGCTCGTGAAGGATCTCCTTGTAGTCGGGCATGGCCCGCCAAGGGTAGCAGGGCCCGCCGAGCCCAGGGGTCCGGGGTCTGCAGGCTGAGCCGCCGCAACGCCCGCTAGGCGATAGCGGCCCGCACCCGCTCGACGATCGACACCTCGTCGATCCCCGCCCACGCTCGCAGTTCCTCGGGTGAGCCGGAGCCCGGCATCTGCGTGACCGCCACCTTGACGACCCGCCCCGAGAGCGGGCCGGTCGCGGCGAGCGCCTCCAGCACCGCGTCGCCGATGCCGCCTTCGATCCGATGGTCCTCGACCACCACGATCACACCGGTCTCATCGAGCGCTCTTCGCAACGTCGGTGCATCGATCGGCTTCACCGAGTAGCAGTCGATCACCCTTGCCGCGGTCCCTTCTGCGGAGAGCGCCTCTGCTGCACCCTTGCATGCGTGGAGCGTGATGCCGGCACCCACCAGCGTGACCCGGTCGTGGGGACCCGACGAGAGCGTCTTGCTGCCACCGATCGGGAACTCCTCCTCCGGCTCGTAGAGCGAGACCGTCGCCTCGCGGGTCGTTCGGATGTACGAGATCCCCGGCAGGTCGCACATGGCCGTGACGAGTTTCACCGTTGCGTTCCCATCTGCGGGGTACAACACGGTCGAGCCGTTCAGGGCTCGCATCGTCGCAAGGTCCTCGAGCGCCATCTGCGACGGACCGTCTTCCCCGATCGACACGCCGGCGTGCGAGCCGCAGAGCCGCAGGTCCGCCCGGCCGATCGCGCCCATCCGCACGAAATCGGCGGCCCGGGTGAAGAACGCCCCGAACGTGGCGGAGAACGCGATCTTGCCGAGCGCCTGCAGCCCGATCTGCGCGCCTACCATCGTCTGCTCCGCGATGTAGACCTCGAAGAAGCGCTCGGGCGCGACCTTCTGGAACTCGTCGGTGTAGGTGGAGTTCCCGACCTCCCCGTCCAGCACGACCACGTCGGGACGCTGGGCGGCGAGCCAGGCGAGGGCGTCGCCGAACGCCTTGCGCGTCGCAACCGGACCGTCGTAGACGGGCGGCTCGCTCACGTGAGGGATGCTCCACTCGATCGGGATGAACGACTCGGGCTTCGGCGGGGCGATCGTGAGGTGGCGTTCTCCGCCGAGCTCCTCGATCGCTGTGGCGGCTTGTTCCACGGAAAGCGCCTTCCCGTGCCATCCGTCGGCGTTCGCCAGGAACGACACACCGTGGCCCTTCTCGGTGCGCGCGACGATCAACGTCGGTCGTTCGATGCGCCTCGCCTCCGTGTACGCAGCGTCGATCTCGACGACGTCGTGGCCGTCGATCTCGATCGCGTGCCATCCGAACGCCACCGCGCGACCGCGGAACACGTCTGCCTTCCGCTCGTGCATCGTGTGGCCGCGTTGGCCGAGCCCGTTGAGGTCGAGGATCGCGGTGAGGCCGTCGAGCCCGTGGTACGACGCCGTCTCCATGGCCTCCCACACCGAGCCTTCGGCCATCTCGGAGTCGCCCAACATCACCCAGGCATGCCCGGGCGAGCCGGCGAGCCGCATCGCCATCGCCATCCCCACGCCGATCGGGAGGCCCTGGCCGAGCGACCCCGTTGCGACGTCCACCCAAGGCAACTCCGGTACGGGGGCCGGGTGCCCTTGGATCGGCGATCCGAAGCGACGGAGCGTCAGCAGCTCCTCGTCGGAGATGGCGCCGATGGCCTTCAGCGCGGAGTACAGCACCGGAGCCGCGTGACCTTTGGAGAGCACGAAGCGGTCGTTCGCCTGATCGTCGGGATCCGAGATCTGTGTGCGGAGGTGGTCGGCGTACAAGACAGCGGTGAGGTGCGCCGCCGACATCGACGAGGTCGGATGGCCGGATCCCGCCGCCGTGGTGCATCGGATGCTGTCGACGGCGAGCTGTGCCGCGAGCTCGTTCCAGATCTGTGTCCGGTCGTCCATCTTTCGCTCCCGTTGGGTCGTCTTCCTGAGGGTGGCCAGCCTACCGCCGGAGCGCGGAACGGCGTCGCTCGCCCGCCGCGGTGTACGCTCGTTGTGCATGGGTTCTCCCTTCATATCGTTCCGTGACCTTGGCGTATCCGACGCTGTGATCGACATCCTCGCCAAGCGTGGGATCCATGAACCGTTCCCGATCCAGGTGATGGTGATCCAGGACGCCACCTCGGGACGCGACACGCTCGCGAAGTCGCAGACGGGCTCCGGCAAGACGCTCGGGTTCGCGATCCCGATCGTGGAGCAGCTCTCGCCCGAGGACACGAAGCATCCCGCCGCGTTGATATTGGTCCCGACCCGCGAACTGGCGCAGCAGGTCAAGGACGACCTCGTCGACATCGCACGAGCGAAACGTCTGAAGACCAAGGTGGTGTACGGGGGCACCCGCGTGACCGAGCAGTCGAAGGGCGTGGGAGACGCGCATATCCTGATCGCCACTCCGGGGCGGTTGCAGGACCTCGCCGACCGCAAGCTGGTGAAGCTCGATGGAGTGAAGATCTTCGTGCTCGACGAGGCGGACCGGATGCTCGACATGGGCTTCCAACCGCAGGTGGACCGTATCGTCCGTCTGCTCCCGAAGAACCGCCAGACGATGTTCTTCTCGGCCACGCTCGACGGCGCCGTGGGACGGATCGCCGACGTATACACGAACGATCCCGTGCGTCACGAGATCACCTCGGACGGGAAGACCGTGGAGGAGGCCGATCATCGGTTCGTGCCGGCGGGTCTGCACGAGAAGCTCGAGAAGCTCGTCGAGTTGGTGAACCTGCAGGACGGCCTGACGCTCGTGTTCGTGAACACCAAGCGCCGCGTCGAGTCGCTCGCCCGGCAACTGCGCGCGCAGAACGTGCCGACGGTGATGATGCACGGCGACATGACGCAGCAGGCGCGCGAGAAGGCGCTGCAGCGGTTCGAGGACAAGCACGTCGGTGTCTTGGTCGCAACCGATGTTGCGGCGCGCGGTCTTGACCTCGACGACATCACGCTCGTCGTGAACTACGACCCGCCGCTCGAGGACAAGGGATACGTGCACCGCGTCGGGCGGACCGCGCGGGCCGGCCGGACCGGGATGAGTGTCACGTTCGTCACGCCGGACCAACAGGGCGACGTCAGCCGTATGGCGGCTCGCCTGGATCTGCATCAGGAATTCGAACAGGAAGGCATGAAGGTCGCCCCGGCGAGGCTCGTGTTCAGCGGCTCCAGCCGCGGGCGGCGATCCGGTCTTCGCCGGCCCAAGCGACGCTGACCCCGGTGCTCCTTCAGGCGCCGCTGCCCTCGACGACCGTCAGGGCCGCCCGACGGTGCAGCGCGAGGATCTCGGCGGCCGGGACCGGCCGCGAGAAGTAGTAGCCCTGTCCACGCGCGCAGCCGCGATCGGCGAGCCACTTCCACTCCGCCTCGGTCTCGATCCCCTCAGCGAGCGCGGTCATGCCGAGGTTCTGCGCGAGCGCGATCATGGCCGACACCATGCTGGCCGCGTCCCGATCGGAGTCGACGTCGCGGATGAAAGAACGGTCGACCTTCAGCACGTCGAACGGCATGTGCTTCAGTCGCGCGAGTGACGAATAGCCCGTGCCGAAGTCGTCGATCGCGAGGTGAAGACCCCCGCGGTGCATGTCCTCCAGGATCGTCTGTGTCCGATCCGGGTCGGTCATAGCCGTCGATTCCGTGATCTCGACGGTGAGGCGCGCCGGATCCATCCCGGCGGACAGGAGCCGCGACAAGATCTTGTCGACGACATCGGGCTGCCACAGTTGTCGGGGTGAAAGGTTGAAGCTGATCTCAAGCGTGAGCCCGTCGGCCCGCCACCTGGCGTCCTGCCGGCTGAGCTCCTCCACGACCCAGTCGCCGATAGCCTCGATCAAGCCCATCTCCTCGGCGAGCGGGATGAACTCACCCGGCTGGATCAACCCGCCCCCCGGTTCTGGCCACCGGATCAATGCCTCAACGCCGATCATCCCGCCCGTGGCGAGGTCGATCAGCGGTTGGTAGTGGAGCATCCAGCTCTGGTTCTCGACCGCCTTCCGCAGCCGAGTGCTGAGCGACAGCTTGCCCATCGCGTCGACATCGCCTGCGGCGTGCAAGAACGATCCGCCGGGCCCCGCCTGCTTGCTGCGGAACATCGCGTTGTCGGCGTGCTTCAGGAGCGTTTCCGCGTCGTCGCCGTGACTCGGGAAGAGGCTGATCCCCAGAGAGGCCGTCACGTAGAGCTCCGTCCCCGCGACCTCGAACGGCTGCCGCAGGGAGGCCTGGATCCTCGAGGCGACGGACTCGGCGACCGTTGTCGCGGGGTTCCCGCCGGGGAGGGTCGACGTCAGCTCGACGTCGGCGAGGAGCATCAGGAATTCGTCCCCTCCAGGGCGAGCGACCAGGTCGGTCTCACGCGTGGCCTCGCGAAGCCGCTCCGAGAGGAGCACGATCAGCTCGTCGCCCGCCTCGTGCCCCAGGCTGTCGTTCACCAACTTGAAGTTGTCGATGTCGACCGAGATGACGGACACACCCAGCCCATGCCGGCGAGCTCGCGCGAGCGAGAGCTCCAACAGCTCGTCGAAGAGGACCCGATTCGGCAGCCCGGTCAGCTTGTCGTGATAGGCGAGGAACGCGATCTGCTCCTCGGCCTCCTTGCGTTGCGTGATATCGAGCATCACGCCTTGCACGTAGAGCGGTTCTCCGGTGGGGTCGTGGACCACTACGGCGCTGTCGCTGAACCACAGCACGCGTCCGTCCCGTGCGACGAGCCGGTACTCGAGCGTGAACGGCTGGCCCACCGCCCGCCCCTGCAAGTAGGCAGCCAGGGTCTCCTCGCGGTCCTCGGGGTGCAGATGGGTCACCCACAGATCAGGGTCGGCGATGTACTCCTCAGGCGTGATCCCCAGGAGCGCTTCGATCTGGGGACTGACGTAGCTCGTCGTCATCCGTTCGTCGGCGAGATCCAGGTAGACGATGGCGGGGATGTGTTCCACCAAGGCTCCGTACTTGGCGTGCGCCTCCTGCAGCTCGCGCTCCGTGCGGACCGAGTCCGTGACGTCGAGCATCAGGCCGAGCCAGAACTGCGGGTTGCCGTCCTCGTCTTCGATCCGGATGGCCTCTTCCCGGATCCACACCTCGCGCCCGTCGCGATGGATCGCCCGGTATTGTTCGCGGAACGGCTCGCCGGTCGCGACGGTCTGCTCGCTCGCCTCGACGATCCGGTCGAGGTCGTCGGGATGCAACACATCGCGCCAGCCTTCAGATGTGGCGAGCCACTCCTCGCGGGTGAGCCCCAGGAGATCGACGATGCCCGGGCCGACGTCGACCATCGGATCGCCATCGTGGACGCCGTCGATGTAAAGGACGGCCGGCAGCCGGTCGATGATGCCGCGGTAGCGGGCTTCGAGGTCCCGGTGGCGCTGGGCGAGGCCGGCGGTGGCGTCTTCGCCGGACATATCGACGTCGGCCAAGAAACCGCCTCGGGCGGTCAGGGCGTCGACACTCGCGGGCTGGTTTTCGTCAACCGTCACGTGGCTACCTGCTTCAAGGTAGTGCTGTGACGGATATCGGCCGTAGTCGTCCACGGCTTGAACGGTGTAACCGCTCCGGCTCGACCAGATCAGCAGCCCGACTCATCGGGGAGGAGGGGTCGGAACAAGAGCCCGTACCGAGCGCCGTCGCTCGTCCACGGGGTGAGCTGGTTGGCCTGTTCGGCGAGGGGCAGGAGCGACACCGCCGCGTCGGCGGCGACCGTGCCGCAACGCATCCCTCCCGGCGCGTTCTCGAAGGATCCACCGAACAGTTCGAGTCCGGGCATCAGGGGCCATTCGATCGGCGCTTGAGGGAGGCTCTCGTCGGGCTGGTACGGGCTCGAGAAGATCCGCAGCGCGGTCACTCGGTACGTTCCCTGGTCCGTCACGGAGCCGTCGGGAAGCCAGGTGAGGTCGGATGCCTTGGTCTGGAAGGCCAGGAGATCCTTGCGAGCCTGGAACTCCTCCTCTGACATCCCATCGGGCTGGGGGCCAAGATCGAAGTCGAGCGCATACACCTGCGTCGTGTGCGTCTGCCCGTCGACCGTCAGCGTGAACGTCGTGGTGGGGGCATCGGCGACCATCATGCTGCCGAGGTCTGTGTAGTCGCGGCCCTTGTCCAGTCCCGCGTCGATGGCCGCCTGGAGCAACAGTTGGATAGCCTCGGGGGAGAGGCGCTGCTGCGACAATGCCGGGAGGGCCGGACCGGGATAGATCTGGATCTGCGCTCCGGGAGTGACGAGGAGGCCGTCACCGTAGAGCGACACCATCGGCAGGTTCGTCAGGTGATACTCGACCGGTACGAACCCTCCGCCCCGCTCGATCCGAAGCACGAGCTGGCCGGAACCGGTTGGAGAGTTGATGCCTGTGTCACCCCCGCTACCGCCGTCGCCTGGGCCACCGCCCGAGGGGGCGTTCGCACATGCGCCGGCGAGGATCGCGAGTGATATCACCGTTGCGCCGAGCAACTTCAACCGCATGGTCCGTTCCTCCTGCTTGGATGTCCGGTTTTGACGCCGACCTCGCGTCTCGAGGTTCCCACGCTTCGCGATACGCTGCGAACCATGTCCAGGATGATGCGTGCCCTCCGCAAGACCGGTCCCCGCGCAGGAGCCGAGCTGGTGAGCATCCCGGTCCCGGTTCCCGAAGAGAGCGAGGTGCTCGTCCGGGTGCATGCGACGTCTATATGCGGCACCGACCTGCACATCTACGACTGGAACGAATGGGCGCAGACGCGTATCCTTCGACTGCCGATGACGTTCGGTCACGAGGTTGCCGGCACCATCGAGGCCGTCGGGTCCGAGGTGCACCACCTCGAGCCCGGTGCATTCGTGGCCGCTGAGACCCACGTCTCATGTGGGCGTTGCTCGACGTGCCGGACCGGGCGGGCGCACATCTGCGAGAACCTCCGCATCCTGGGCGTCGATATCGAAGGCGCTTTCGCCGAGTATCTGGTGATCCCGGCGGGCAACGCGTGGATCGTCGGAGAGGGCATCCATCCCGATGCTGCGTCCATCATGGAGCCGTTCGGCAACGCGGTGCACGCGGCGTTCGGCACCGGGGGCGGCGAGGACATCGCCACCAACGCCGTCGCCGTGATCGGGTGCGGGCCGATCGGGTTGTTTGCCGTGTCGATCGCTCGTTCGCTCGGCGCATGGAAGGTGATCGCGATCGAGCCGAACGTCTACCGTCGCGAGATGGCCTCCGGGATGGGCGCGGACCTGTCGGTCGATCCGACGGAGATGGATCCGGTGGTGGCGGTGATGGACGCCACGAGAGGCACCGGCGCAGAAGTGGTCCTCGAGATGAGCGGGAACGCCCGGGCGATCGATCAGGGGACGAGGATGCTGGCTCGCGGCGGTCGGATGTCGTTGCTCGGACTGCCCGACGGCCCCGTGACGCTAGATCTGAACGACCAGGTCATCTTCAAGGAGGCTCGGCTGCAAGGCATCACCGGACGCGAGATGTTCCGCACTTGGCAGCAGACGACCACGCTCCTTTCGACCGGCCGCGTGGACGTCGCGCCGGTGATCACGCACCGGTTCCCGATGGAGAAGTTCGAGGAGGCGTTCGCGACGACGGCTTCGGGACGCTCGGGGAAAGTCATCATCCTCCCTGGGGAGTAACGCATGGGATCGCTCGATCATGTGAGGGACGAGCTCACGGAGCTCCGCGAGCAAGGACTGCTGCTGCTTCCGCGAACGCTGGAAGGTGGCACGGGGGCGCGCGCGCGGTTCGACGGGCGCGAGGTCATCAACCTCGCGTCGAACAACTACCTGGGGTTGGCGAATCATCCTCGCGTGAACGAGGCCGCGTCGAAGGCAGCGCTCGAGCTCGGCGCGGGCA
>CAZDXK010000031.1:0-10643 GCA_964509215.1 uncultured Actinomycetes bacterium
CAACTAATGGGACCCGCCGGCAGCCGATAGGGCATGCTGGGCCCGAGCCGCTGGCGGGTGAGCACTGATGACAACCGGGCCGAGAAGAGCCCTAAGACTAGATCGGTGCCCCCGCCGGACGGTGAGGGGAGACGACGGCCGGTGGGATGTCGTGCCTAGAGCACTGATCCATTAGTTCGCCGCATCGCCCCTCCGGGCTCGAACGACAGGTAGTGGAAGGAGGCGATGTGATCTACGTCGGGATCGACTGGGCCGAGGCCCATCACGACGTTTGCGTCGAGGACGACCGGGGCGAGGTGCTCACCAAGGGCCGGGTGCCCGACGGCGTCGAGGGCGTGGAGCGGATCCACGAGATGGTGGGGGCCCGGGCCACCGAGCCCGCCGAGGTCGTGATCGGGATCGAGCTCGATCGTGGTCTGTTGGTCGCGGCGCTCGTGGCCGCGGGCTACGAGGTGCATGCGGTGAACCCGCTCGCGGTCTCCCGTTACCGGGACCGGCTGGCACCGGCCGGGGCGAAGTCGGACCCGGGCGACGCACGGGTGTTGGCCGAGGCGATGCGCACCGACCGTCACCTGCACCGTGAGGTGGCCGGTGACTCCTCGGAGGCCGAGGCGATCAAGGTGCTCGCGAGGGCGCACCAGAGTCTCATCTGGACCCGCCAGCGGATCGGCAACCAGCTCCGATCGGTGCTCAGGGACTTCTACCCCGGTGTCCTGCATACGTTCGCCGACCTCGCCTCAGTGGACGCGATCGCCGTGCTCGAGATCGCGCCCACGCCCACGGCGGGACGTGCGCTCACGAAGGCGAAGATCCGAAGAGCACTCGCTTCAGGCGGGCGCAAGCTCCGCCTCGATGAACGGGCGCAAGAGATCGTGGAGGGCCTGCGAGCACCGCAGCTCGGTGCACCCGTGCTCGTGGAGGAGGCGTTCGGGCACCAGGTCACCTCGCTCGTTGCGGTCCTTCGGACGCTGAAGACCCAGATCGCGGAGCTGCGGAGCGAGCTCGAACGTTCGTTTGAGGGTCACCCGGACGCCGAGATCATCACCAGTCTTCCCGGACTCAGCTCAGTCCTCGGCGCCCGGGTCCTCGCGGAGTTCGGCGATGACCGGACCCGCTACCTCGATGCTAGGGCACGGCGCTGCTACGCGGGCACCGCTCCGATCACGAAGGCCTCTGGCACGCGCAAGGTCGTGCTCGCCAGGGTGGCTCGCAACAAGCGCCTGGCCGACGCGTGCTATCACTGGGCGTTCTCCTCGCTCCGCACCTCCCCAGGCGCTCGGAGCTTCTACGACCGTCAGCGCGCTTCGGGCAAGACCCACCACCAAGCGCTTAGGGCGCTCGGCAATCGGTGGGTGGGGATCCTGCACGGGTGCCTCGAGCACCGTGAGCGCTACCGCGAAGACATCGGGTGGGGAGGTCGGCTGGAGACCGCTGCTTGACGAGACTCGGTCGTGGGATGTCTAGTCTTGCTCAGACTAGCTGGGATCGATCAGCTGCGACTGGACGGCAGCTTCGCCGTGAGCCAGCCGATAAAGGTCCGCGAGACTCCGGCTCCCGAGTGGAGGCGCCGCCGGCCCGGCCGACCGGGCGAACCGCCTAGCCCAGCTCCCGTCGGAGGGCCGGGAGAGGGAGTTGTCCGAGCGCGAGCAACCGGTCGTGGAAGTCGGGGAGCGAGAAAGCCGCTCCTTCGCGCTCGGCCGCCGCCTGCCGTGCTCGCTCGATCTCGATCATCCCGATCATGTACGAGAGCGCCTGCGCCGGCATCGCGATGTAACGATCGACCTCGATCACGGCATCGATGTGCGGCGTGCCGATCGCCTCCATCGCGTCGATGGCGCGCTCGCGCGGCCATCCCAGCGCGTGGATCCCCGTGTCGGTGACGAGACGCGCGGCGCGCATCCCCTGGGCTTCGAGCATGCCCAGTCGCTCCCAGTCGTTCAGGTAGAGCCCCATCTCCTCGGCCAGGCGCTCGCTGTAGAGACCCCACCCCTCCGCGAACGCGCTGCTGGCGAGGATGCCGCCGAACCGTCGGAGCGCCGGCCTGTCGGGGATCTCCTGTTCGATCGAAAGCTGGAAGTGATGGCCGGGGTTCGCCTCGTGATACGTGAGGCTCGCGATGTGGTGCAGCGGCCGGTGCTCCAGGTCCGAGGTGTTGATGTAGTACGCGCCACGACGCGAGCCGTCTTCGGTGGGTGGGTTGTAGAAGCCGAGCGGCGTGTCCTGTTCCTGGAACTCCTCCACCGGTCGGACCTCGCAGTTATCGTTCGGCATCCGACCGAAGAACGCAGAGGAGGCGTCCCAGCTCCGCTCGACCTGCTCGCGTGCCAGTGACAGCAAGTCCTCCCGGGAGGCGGCCGTGTTCGCTCCGCTCGCCTGATGCGCCTCGATCGCCTCGGCGGCGTTCGCGTATCCGAGGCGGCCGGCGATCGCGGCGCGTTCCTCCTGGATGCCCGCGTACCGCTCGAGCCCCAGCTCGTGCACCTCGCGCGGATCAAGCGGCAGCGTCGTCCACGCAAGGACCAACGCAGCGTAGATGCCGTCGCCGCCCGCGAGCGCCGAAAGCCCTATCGTCTCTGTGCTGTGGGGCAGGTAGGCCAGCAACATCTCCCGATAGCGGTCGAACGCGGGATTCAGGACGTCGCGCACGACGTTCGCGATCCGCTCCTTCGCGGCGCGGTCCTCGGCGACCGGCGCGATCGCCGGCGAGTCCTCGGGCGCGAGCGACAGGAGCCGCTCCAGCTGCGCCACCGCCCGCTCCGTCACCAGGCGCGGCGACGTGACGCCATCCTCGATCCCCTCACGCGCCACACCGGCCCACGCGTCCATGTAGTCCGGGAACGCTCGCAGCCTCGACTCGTAGCGGTCGAGGCGACCCGGCGTATCCGCCGCCTGCATCGCGGCGACCTCCGCCAAGGTCTGCGCGGGCCCGAAGAAGTGCGCGGCGGCACGGAGTCGATCGGCGCCGTGCTCGAGCTCGGCGAGCGACCGCCGGGCGATGGCCTCCAGCACGTCGAGCGTGCCGCGCATCGTGACGTCCAGGGTGGATCGGTCGATCGAGGCCAGCTCGTCGAGCGCGCCGCGGTTCACCGACTCCGATCTCGCGCGTCCGTCTTCGCCCGGGTCGCTCAGCCGGTCGTCGAAGCGCTCGTCGCCGATCATGGTGCCCAGGATCGGTTCGAGCTCGAGCAGGTCCTCCCAATAGCGGTCGGCCAACGAGCGCGCGCGTTCGATGTCGTCCATGTGCCGGATGCTCCTCGGGATCGGCGATCTTATCCGGGGTGTCGTCGGTGTACCTAGAGGAGGCCTAGGGTAGCGGCGTCATCCACCTGGAGCGCGGCGCCGCTCACGGATCGCGCCTGCTCGGAGCAGAGGAACGCGACGACCTTGCCGAAGTCCTCCGGGTCTCCCATCCGCCCCGTCAGCCCGAGCTCCTTCGTGCGATCGGTGGCATGCAGGCCGGGACAGGCGAGGTTCAACGTGATGCCGTCGTCGATCAGGTCCTGGGCGGCCGTCTTGGCCCACGCCCACAGGCCGGTACGAGCGGCGTTCGAGTAGGCGAGCGTCGGGATCGGCTGTTTCACCCCGTACGACGTGATCAAACAGATGCGTCCCCACGCCCCCTCGCGCATGTGCGCGACGGCGGCTTTCACCAGACGGATCGAGGTCAGGAGGTTCGCGTTGAGGGCGGCGAGCATCTGATCGTCCTCCACGTCGAGCGCGCGGACCGGGGGCGGACCGCCCGCGTTCGCGACCAGGATGTCGAGGCCCCCGAACCGCTCGACGGTCGCCGCAACCAGGTTCGCCGGTGCGTCGGGCTCGGTCACGTCCACGGGGATGGCGAGGACGTCGCCGGGGAGCTCGGCGGCCGTCGCGGCAAGCTGCGCGGGGTCTCTGGCGCAGATCGCCACGCGCGCCCCTTCTTGCGACAGCGCGAGCGCCGCCCCGCGCCCGAGCCCCTTGGACGCGGCCGTGACGAGCGCGACCTTGCCTTCTATCCCCAGGTCCATCGCGGGCATGCTACGGCGCTCCGGGCCAAGTCGGCCCTTCGGCGTACCCTGGTCTGCGATGTCCTTCCGTCGGATCCTTCCCCCGGTGGCCGCGTTGGCGGCCGTGGCCGCGCTCGTGGTGACGCTGTTCCCGGCGGCCGACGGCCGCGAACCGGGACCGTCCGCGCCGATGCTCCGGCAGCACCCGAACATCGCGCCGTTCCAGGGCATGGGCGTGTGGATCGACCTCTACGACGACGCTGCGTGGGCCGATCCGGCAGCCGCGGTCGCCGGCATGGCCGCGCACGGCGTGCGAACGTTGTACCTGGAGACCTCGAACTTCCACCGGCCGTTCCCGTTCGTGGACAAGCAGGGGGTGGCGGCGTTCGTGGACGCGGCACGCGACGAGGGTGTGCGGATCGTGGCCTGGTACCTGCCCGGCTTCGTGGACGTGGCGCTCGACGCCAAGCGCTCGAAGGCCGCGATCCGGTTCCGCACGGACGCCGGCAACGGCTTCGACGGGTTCGCGCTGGACATCGAGGCGCCGGATGTCGCCGACGTGAGCGTTCGGACCGCGAGGCTGTTGGTCCTATCGCGGCGGCTCAGGTCGTTCGCCGGGGACACCTACCCGCTGGGCGGCATCGTCCCGTCGCCGCGCGGGATCGTCGTGCGCAAGGACTACTGGCCCGGGTTCCCGTACGCCGACCTCGCGGCGATCTACGACGTGATCATGCCGATGTCGTACTTCACATGGAACCACCCCACGGGCGCCAGCACGCATCTGTACCTCACGCAGAACGTCCGGATCATCCGGCGCGAGGTGGGTAGCGACCAGGTGCCGATCCACGTGATCGGGGGCATCGCGCAGGAGTCGAGCGTCGCTCAGACCCAGGCGTTCGTGAACGTGCTCCGCGAACGCGGAGCGATCGGCGGGAGCTACTACACGTACACAGGCGTGCACGGCGCCGAGTGGACGGTGCTGCAAGAGATCCCGGCCAACTCCGTCGGGTCGCCGGCCCTGCCCGTGGCGCCGGGAGCGCTCGAGCTCGGCAACATCCCCGGTTCCGACATCACACACGCGACGGGCGTCGTCTACTCGGTGGGCGGGTTCGCGGGAGATCGCACGCTCACCTACGATGCGTTCGACGCCCAGGCGGCAGAAGTCACGATCTACGTGAACTGGGTCGTGAGCGCGACGATCGACCCGGGTCCCGACGGCGATTGGACCGGTCTGAGGGAGCTCTTGATCTCCGACGACCTGCTCGTCGACGGCCGGACCAACACGATCGCGTTCGTTCCGGCCGATCCGAACGGCACGTGGGGCGTGCGGACCGTGTCGGTGGCCAAGGCCGTCTGAGGAGCGAGCACGGTTGACCCGCCCTCCGGCCGTGGCTACCCTCAGATCGCCCCGACCGGAGGAGGACTTCCGCTCCATGCGCTACAGGTTCGTTCGTGCCGCCGTACTGCTCAGCGTGGTCATCGTCGCCGTCGCGTGCAGCAAGACCCTCGAGATAGGTGGACTCGAGACACAGCTCGGGAACGAGCTGAACACGCGGCTCGAAACCACGGGCATCACGGTCGACTGCCCCGACGACGTCAAGGCCGAGTCGGGTGGAGAGTTCGAATGCACCGGGACGGTGTCGACGGGGGAGACCCTTACCATCCATGTGAAGCAAACGGACGGCGACGGGAACGTCACGTGGGAGATCGTCGACGCGGCGACTGCGTCGCCGTCCCCGTCAGCGTAAGGAACTCAACCGTGCTGCTCGAGAACAGACGCCTCCTGATCACCGGCGTGCTCACGCCGCAGTCGATCGCGTTCGCCGCGGCGCAGGCGTGTCAGGAGCTGGGCGCGGACATCGTGCTCACGGGCTTCGGCCGGGGGATGAGCCTCACCGAGAAAGTGGCGAAGCGGCTGCCGGATCCGCCGGCTGTGCTCGAGATGGATGCGAACGATCCCTTGCAGATCGAAGCGCTCCGCGCCGAGCTCGCGACGCGGTGGGGCACCGTGGACGGGTTCCTGCACGCGATCGCGTTCGCCCCGCAGGACGCGTTGGGCGGGAACTTCCTCAACACCCCGTGGGAGAGCGTGGCGACCGCGATCCAGACGAGCGCCTACTCGTTGAAGGCGATCGCTGCCGGACTGCTGCCGCTCATGGAAGAGAAGGGCGGCTCCGTCGTCAGCCTCGACTTCGACGGGCGCTTCGCGTGGCCGATCTACGACTGGATGGGCGTCGCGAAGGCGGGCCTCGAAGCCGTCACGCGCTATCTCGCCAGGGATCTCGGTCCGAAGGGCATCCGGGTGAACACCGTCTCGGCCGGTCCTCTGAAGACCATGGCCGGGAAGGGCATCCCGGGGTTCGAGCAGATCGCCGATTCGTGGGCGCGCCGTGCTCCGCTCGGTTGGGACACGTCGGATCCGACCCCGGTCGGCCGGGCGATCGCGTTCCTGTTCTCGGACCTGTCGGCGGGGATCACCGGCGAGATGATCCACGTCGACGGTGGGTTCCACGCCATGGGCACCGACATCTTCCCCTAGTACCGGCGGCCGTACCCCGAATCGCCCCGGCGCTACGGCATCCGAAGACCGAGCTCCGTCGCCATCCCCCGCTGCGCCCGGGAGATCACGCTGAACGCTTCCTTGAGCCCGCGTCTGGTCACGGGCCCCAGCGTCGAGGGATCGACGAAGTCGTCCGGCGTCCCGCCCCGGCGCACCTGAGCCGCCTGATGCCGTAGGCGCACCTCCCACAGGAACCGGAACGCCTCGGACAGCTCGCCGGCCCCGCCCTCTTCGAGCCTGCCTGCGTTCGCCGAACCGGCGAGCCGATCAAGGGTCTCCTTGGCCGGGATCCCCGCCCGCACACCTTCCAGGCGCGCGATGTTCCCGATGATCGTGATCCCGCCGTGCTTCACGTCGAGACGGCCGACGTGATCTCCCTTGCGCTCGACCACCAGATCCCGGAGGAATCCGGTCGGCGGATGGTGGGCGAGGACCCGGCGTCCCAGGTGCCGCAGGAAGGCCGGATCGTTGCGGGCCTCTCGGATGGTCGCCTCGAACTCGGGCTCGGGATCGAGCGGACCCGTGACCCGGCGGAAGTCGTACACGATCGACGACAGGATGCTTCCGGACGGACCGGGATCGCGCATCCACGCGCGGAGCGCGTCGACCCACCCCTGGACCGATCTCCGCATGGCCGGGTTCGTTGCCATGGCGTCACCCTTGCATCGCGAGATGTCGGCGCCCTCCAGACCTTCCGTCACGAACTCGGCGAGCTCGGCGAAGTACGGATCGACCTCAGCCACCGGTCGATCCTGGGCGTCGTAGGCGAGCGAGTGGTCCTGGTCGGTGCCGAGCGCTTGTTCGCGTCGGGCGGCGCTCCCGAGCGCGAGCCACGCCCAGGAGACCGGAGGCTCGCCGAAGCGTTCGATCCCGAGCGTGAGCAGCCGTGTCGTCATGGCGTCCACGACGAGCGCCACCACACGGCCGACGCCCACCGGCTCGGAGGTCGCGTCGACGAGGGCGAGGACCACCTGCGGCAGCTCCCGCCCTGCGGCGACGACGTCGTCGCGGGTCCGCGCGCGTTCGATCGCGCCGCGGATCGAGAACGGGGTGTCGCGGCCGATGTCCATGAGGTCGGTGGCCGTGACGACCCCGGCGATCGACCCGTCCGCGCGCGTCACCGGGAAGTGGTGCACCCCTTCGGCGAACATCGCCAGGAGCGCCTCACCCACCAGGGCCTTCTCGGGAAGCGTCTTCACCGGGAACGACGCGACCTCTGCGACGGGTGTGTCCAGGCTCCGATGCGACGCCAGCACGCGGGAACGGAGGTCGCGGTCGGTGACGATCCCCCAGCCGTCGTGCATCGAGACCAGGAGGCACGAGACGCGCTCCGCGGTCATCCGTTCGGCGGCTCCTCCCACCGACATGCCCGGGTCCGCGGCGATCGGAGCCCGACGGATCAACCCGCCGACCGGCCGGAGCTGGAGGCTCGCCGGCTCCATAGCCTCGTGTCCGGCGGCCAGGCGCTCCCGCATCCTCCCCAGCACGAACAGCTGCCCCGCGGACGTGCCGAGGATCTCGTCGGCGACGTCGGCACCGATCAGGTAGCAGAGCGTATCCTCGTGCGCCCGAACGGTTGAGGTCGGGCTTTCGTCCGTCAGCAGCGAGAACTGCCCGAACACCTCGCCCTCGCTCAACAGGTCGTAGAGCCGTCCCTCCGCGATCAGCTCGACGGCGCCCTTGCGCACCACGTAGAGGTAGTGGGCAGGTTGCCCCGACTGTTCCAAGATCACGACGCCGGCGGAGAAGTGCTCGATCTCGACGGACCTCGCCACCTTGGCGAGCTCGTCGGGCGGCAGCCCGTCGAACGGTGGGTGCCTCGAGAGGAACGTGGCCACGTCCACGACGCGAGTATGCGACCGCGCGACCGGGAGCGCTGGCCCGTCGCCGACGTTGGCGAGCTAAGGACCCTCGAGATCGTCCTGCGTCAGTTGCGCGGTGTACGGCCCTCGTCCGGAGGCACAAGCAGCACCGGCACGAGCCGCGAGCTTGACCGCGGCGGGGACCTCCACCCCCGCGGCCAGGGCGTATGCCAGCGACGCCGCGAAGCTGTCGCCGGCACCGTACGCGTCGGCGGGGCCGTCGGGGTCGTCGTCCTGAGTGAGGGACGGGCTCTTCCATCGTCCGCTCTCTCCGCCGCGCTCCCAGGTCCCGCCGGCGAGCCCGGCGGTGCGCACGAACAACGTCGTTGGGCTGGCGATCGCGCCTGGGTCGAACGCCTCCGCCTGGTCTCGCGCGCTGCCGACCAGGACGTCGGGGGTGACCCCGGAGGCGGCGAGCGACTCGAACGCGCGACTGGTAACGACCATCATCCGCGCCTTCCGCGCCGCGGCGAAGGCCTCGGGGTCGCCCGCCGTCACGTACGCGACGTCGGCGCCGTCGAGCCGGTCCCACGGAAGGGGGTCCGCCCCGCGCGGTTCCAGTCGCTCGCCGAGCGTCACGATCGTTCGCTCGTCGCCGTGATCGATCAGCGCCACGGCTCGCCGGGTCTTGTCGTCGCGGATCGCCGCGTGGACCGTCAGCCCGAGCGACGTCAGCCCTCGCTCGCTCAGCTCGCCGATGTCGTCGTCGCCGACGGCCGTGAACAGGTCGCACGCGCCTGCGAGCTTCGCGAGCTGCACGGCGGCGACGGCGCCCCCCCCGGCGGGTTCGTCCCACGTCTCGGACGTGTTCACGATCTCGCCGGCCCGGGGAACCCGATCCACCAGCCCGAACGTGACCCATTCCACGTGTCCTACGACCGCCACACGCATCCGCACAGTTTGCCAGGTGGAACGGTCGTTTCTCGTAAGCTCGCTCGATGCAGGCGGACGTGCGACTCACCGCGTTCAGCCATGGCGCTGGGTGCGCGTGCAAGCTGGGTCCGGACGATCTCGCCACGGTCATGGGGATGCTTGGGCCGGCGGGGATGCCCGACGAGGTCCTCGTGTCCGCCGAGACCGGGGACGACGCGGCGGCGTGGCGTATCGGCGACGGACGCGCACTGATCGCCACCGTCGACGTGTTCACGCCCATCGTCGACGACGCCTACGACTGGGGCCGGGTCGCAGCCACCAACGCGTTCAGCGACGTGTACGCCATGGGCGGGAAGCCGGCGATGGCGTTGAACGTCGCCGCCTGGCCGGTCGACGACCTCCCGCTCGATCTGCTGTCGCGCGTGCTCCAGGGCGGGCAGGACGTGGCGACCGAGGCGGGAGCCGTCGTGGTCGGCGGCCACACGATCACGTCCACCGAGCCGATCTACGGCATGGTCGCGTTGGGGTTCGCCGATGCCGACCGGCTGGTGCGCAACTCGACGGCCGCCCCGGGTGAAAGGCTCTTCCTGACGAAGCCGATCGGGACCGGGTTGATCGCGACGGCTATCAAGCGGGGGAGCGCGACCGCGGAGCAGGCGGAGGCCGCGGTGCGGACCATGACCACGTTGAACGCCGCCGCGGCCGGAGCCATGGTCGAGGCCGGCGCCGCCGCGGCCACCGACGTCACCGGGTTCGGCCTCCTCGGGCACCTGCGGAAGATGCTGGAGGCGAGCGACGTAGCGGCGCGAGTCGAAGCGACCCTCGTCCCGACCCTCCCGGGGGTGCTCGACCTCGCCCGGCGCGGCGTCGTCTCGGGCGGCACCGGCCGCAATCACGCGTGGCTGAACGCCACCACCGACTGGGGAGCGCTCACGCAGCCCGAGCAGCTCGTCCTCGCCGATGCCCAGACGTCGGGCGGTCTGCTGATCGCCACGCGCCACGCCGACGCGCTCCGCGTCGCGCTCGACGCGCGAGGCGTCGCACACGCCGAGATCGGGGAGGTCGTCGCCGGCGAGCCGGGCCGCATCTCGGTGGACGGCCGGCTCTCCGTATGAGGTAGCAGGAATAACCGACCCCCTTGGTAGGATTTGCACCTGCAAAGGGCGGGCCTTCCGCACGCCCCCGAGCACACATGGAAGGATATGGCCGAACTCGACGGCGTCTACTTCAAGGAGATCGTGGAGCAGGGGCTCCGCGAGTTCCCCAACGAGTGCTGTGGCGTGATCGCGGCCAACGGCGACGGCCGTCCGGTCAAGGTCTTCGCCATGAAGAACGCCGACGCGAGCCCGGTGACGTATCGGC
>CAZDXK010000032.1:0-10505 GCA_964509215.1 uncultured Actinomycetes bacterium
TCGGCGAGCGCAAGAGCCCGCAGATCGTGTTCGAGCATCCGGCGCAGGACACCATCCCCACGTCGAACTTCGTCTGCGACCGCGGCGGCATGATCGTGATCTGCGCCGGCACCAGCGGCTACGACACCATGATCGACGTCCGTTACCTCTGGTACATGCAGAAGCGCTACCAGGGCTCGCACCTGTTCAACGACGAGCAAGCCGCGTCGTTCAACCGGATGGTGATCGACGGCAAGGTCCGGACGACCCTCGGCGCGACGTATCCATACGAGCAGGTCGGGCACGTGCATCAGTTGATGGGGGACGGAGCGCTGCCTGAGGGCAACGTCGCGGTCCTGGTGCAAGCCCCGACGCCGGGGTTGCGCGACCTTCCTTAGCGTTCCTCGACGAGCTCCACGAGGACACCGCTCATCGATTTCGGATGCACGAACGCGATGAGTGTGTTGCGCGAACCACGCCGCGGGACCTCGTCGATCAGCCGCACCTGCTCGCGCCGGAGCTGATCGAGCGTCGAGGCGACGTCGGTGACGCGATACGCCACGTGATGGATGCCGGGCCCGTTCGACGCGAGGAACCTGCCGACCGGCGTGTCGGGCGCCAACGCGCCGAGCAACTGGATGTAGGAGCCCCCGGCCGCGAACAACACCTCCTCGACCCCTTGGTCGGCGACGCGTTCGCGAAGGATCGGCTTCACGCCGAGCGTTCGGCGGTAGTGCTCGACCGCCGCCTCCAGGTCGTCGACGGCGATGCCCACATGATCGATCGCCGTCAGCGAGCTCATGCCTTCGCTCCGTCGGGTTGCATGCGGGCGACGAGGTCCATCGCCTGGGTCACGTGGTACGCGGGCAGCGTCAGCGCCCGTGTGACGGCCGCCACGCCGTGCGCGCGGAGGTCCGTCACGGGTTTGGCGCCCGGTGCATCCGGCATCGGCTCCTCGAGCACGAAGAACTCCACCAGTTCCAGGAACTGGGGGAGCGAGGGCACGAGCCCGCCTCGTTCGTACGCGTAGATCGTCTGGCGTGACGCGGGGCACCCCTTCGTGGTCGCCGCGGACTCGACGGATCGGTAGCCGGCAGCGCGCCGGAGATCCCGCAGCAGGCCTCCGATGACCTTTCGGTCCTGGACACTGACAGGCGGATGCTTCTTGCGAGCCACGGGTGCCGATCCCCCTCCGTCACGTGTCCGGACACCCTAGCGGCAACGGATCGCTCACGGAACGGCCGAGACCTCCGGGAGGAGCCATGGGTGGGTTCGAACCCCGGTCCTATAGCCGTGGAACCGCCAATGCGATCTGCACATCGAGCCTGTCGGCGACCTCGTCGAGGCGCCGGCCGGTGAGCAGCTCCACACGTCGCAGCCGGTACCGCAGCGTGTTGTGATGGATGTGGAGGTGCGCCGCGGTCGCGCGCCAGCGCCCTCCGTTCATCAGGAACACGCGGAGCGATTGCAGAAGTTCGGTCCCGTGGTCGAGGTCCCATCGCTCGACCGGGCCGAGCACCTGCTCGCGGAAGTCGCTCAGTACTTGGGGATCGAGGAGAGCGAGGAGCAGCGAGTGCGACCCGAGATCGCGATGGCCGACGACCCGGTGGCCGTGCGGCCGACCCCTGGCGAGGTTGAGCGCCGCCAGGGCCTCGCTCAGGGATCTGGCGAGCTCGGTCGCGCCAAGGCCCGTGCTTCCCCCTCCGAGTGTCGGCTGACCGCCCATGTCGGCGATCGCCGACGCCGCCGGCCGAAGAGCGTCGCTTCCGGGTGGCTGCGCGAGTGCGATCACCGAGTCGGCCTGCGGCGCGAGCGCGAACGGCCCGCCCACCGCCTCGAGCGCCGCGGCCACCTCGCCGATGTCGTGCGCGAAGGCGAGGGTCGAGATGGGCCGTTCCGGATCGAGGCCGATCGCGACGGCCCTGGCGGCGAAGCCCTGTGGGGAGAGACCGCCGGTCCGGAGGAGGTCGACGAGCTCCTGCGCGATCCCCACGAGAGCCTGACGCTCGGTGCGGCGCCAACCGCTCTCGAGCTCGACGTGGTCGGTCACCTGGTTGATCACGATGCGGGCCTCGTCGTCGATCTCGGAGGGCGACGCCCATACGACCAGGACGGGAGCCACAGGTCGAGATCGACCGGTCGACCCGAACGCCGTGAGGCCCGGCTCGACCTCCGAAGGGAGCTTTCGGCGACGAGCGATCGTCGCGGCGCGCGGCGCTTGTTCCGAGGAGAGCGGCCGACCGGAAGCGGCCAGGACGCGTCCGCTCGGGCTCACCAACGCGGCTTCAAGACCCGTCTCGCTTCGAAGCACGTCGAGGAGGAACTCGATCCCTCGCCCTTCCGAGAGGCCTCGCAGCATCGTCCGCGAGCGCTCGAGATGCTGTCGGAGCACCGACCGCTGGTCCTCCGCGAGAGCCGCGGCGACCGCATCGGAGATCGCCACGAACGACAGGTCTTCGGGGACCTCGATCAACGGCATCGATCTCTGCTCGCAGGCGTCGACCACATCGGCGGGGATCTCTCCATGGGGCGTACCGAGGCCGAAGCCGAGTGCCGCCGCTCCGGCCTGGGAGAGCTCCGAGATCCACGCGTCGACCGGCACCTCCCCGTGCCAGAGCCCGTTGGTGAGCACGAGTTCGCCGGGAAGGACGTAGCGTCCGGGTTGCTGCAGGTCCGTCGTATGGACGCTCCGGACCTCGCGGCTCTCCTCGCCCGAGCCAGCCACGAGGCGCAGCCGGAGCCCTCGCTGAGCAACGAGATCACTAAGTGTCGTCGTCAAGTTCGTTCGTTCGGAGCATATCCCCGCCCCATCGACTGCCGCTAGTCTCGCGGCGGGGGGCGAGCCGCGGTGCGGGCACGGGATGCGGGAGAGCATGGATAGGAAGACGCTCCGGCCCGTGAGCGGCACGGTCGTTCCTCGCTACGCCGGGGCGTCGACCTTCCTGCGTCTCCCGGAGCTCCGCGACGTGAAGAGCTGCGACGTCGCCGTCCTCGGCATCCCTTTCGACTCCGGGGTCAGCTACCGGCCGGGCGCGCGCTTCGGACCGTCCGCGGTCCGCCAAGCATCCCGGCTGCTGCGGCCGCAGTTCCACCCGGCCTACGACATGGAGCCCTTCGCTGAGCTCCAGGCGGCGGACGCGGGAGACGTTGCCTGCAACCCGTTCGACATCGGTGAGGCCATCTCCCAGATCGAGCGTCGCGCCGATGAGCTCCAGGAGCTGGCGGGCGCTGTCGTGAGCATCGGCGGTGATCACACGGTCGTCTTGCCGATCCTCCGCTCGATGCGCCGGCAACACGGCCAGGTGGCGCTCGTGCATTTCGATGCGCACCTCGATACGTGGGACACGTACTTCGGCGCTCCCTACACCCACGGGACCCTGTTGCGCAGGGCCGCGGAAGAGGGGTTGTTCCTGGACGAGGCGTCGATGCACGTCGGCATCCGGGGCCCTCTCTACGCGCCGCAAGACATGGTGGACGACGCCCGTTTCGGGTTCCGAACGCTCCGATGCGATGATGTCCAACGCCTCGGGATCGACGGCGTGGTGGAAGCCATCCGCGAGCGGGTGGGCGACCATCCCCTCTACGTCTCCATCGATATCGACGTCTTGGATCCGGCGCACGCCCCGGGTACGGGCACGCCCGAGATCGGTGGGATGAGCTCGAGAGAGCTCCTCATGATCCTGCGAGGCCTGTCCGGCTTGCGACTCGTCTCGGGCGATGTCGTGGAGGTCTCCCCGCCCTACGACCACGCCGAGCTCACCTCCCTCGCCGCGGCCACCGTGGCGTTCGAGCTCGTGTGCCTTATCGCCGCAGCGAGGCGTGTCGCGACCGGGGGTGCCGCGTGACCTCTTTGGCGTATCCGTGGCCGGATGGCAAGCGCGCGGCGCTGTGCGTCACCTTCGACATGGACGCGGAGGCCGCCGTCCTCGCGGTGGACGAGACGTTCAGCCGGCGCCCTTCGGTCATGAGCCACCAGCAGTACGGACCCGTCACGGGCGTCCCGCGCCTCCTGGAGATGCTCGGCGACCTAGAGCTCTGTGCGAGCTTCTTCATCCCGGGCTTCTCGGCCGAGCGGCACCCCGCCGCGGTCGCGGCGATCGCCGAAGCGGGGCACGAGATCTGTCACCACGGCTACCTCCACCGGCCTCCGGGTCTCATCGACGCCGCCACCGAGCGTTCGGAGCTGGAGCTGGGCCTGGCGGCGCTCGAGCGGCTCGCCGGCGTGCGGACGACGGTCTTCCGCGCGCCGTGGTGGGAGACGTCGGCCGCGACGTTCGACCTGCTCCTCGAATACGGGTTCACCTGTGACTCGAGCCTGTTCGACCGAGACGTGCCCTACCGGCTCGGGATCGGGTTGTCGGAGATCATCGAGGTGCCGGTGTCGTGGGCGCTGGACGACTGGGAGAAGTACGCGTTCCTCCCCGATCCGCCCACCGGATCCGGGGTGATCGAGTCCCCGACCCGGGTTCAGGAGTTGTGGTGGGAGGAGATCGAGGCCTACCTCGACGTGGGAGGGTGCTGCGTCCTCACGATGCATCCGTTCCTGTCCGGCCGCCCCTCGCGGGTCCGGGCGCTCCGAGGGCTGCTCGAGAAGGCCGCGGCCGTGTCCGATCTGTGGATCGCGACGGTCGGCGAGGTGGCGGCGCATTGCGCGGCGGCGGAGGTCCCGGTCCACCCGCTGTCGCTCCCGACCGTCGGCTCTGGGCCCGCCGAGCCGGTCCCCGGATCGTAGGAGGCGATATGCACGTCGGTAGGGTTCGTTCGTCGCAGGAGGGTTCGACGTTGATCTGGGAAGGGGGTTCGTCGTGAGCGAGAACACAGGTCGGTCGGTGCAAGACGCGGACGCGGCGCGGGTGGCGGAGCTCGGATATCAGCAGGAGCTCAAACGCGAGTTCGGCTTCTTCCACGCGTTCGCCATCAGCTTCGCCGACACGTCGCTGATCGTCGCGTTCTACGGGGTCTTCGCGCTGTCGTTGGGCGCCGCGGGGCCGACGTTCTTCTGGGGCCTGCTCGTGGTGCTGGTCGCCCAGCTCCTCGTCGCCCTCGTCCTGGGTGAGGTCGCGAGCATCTGGCCTCTGGCCGGCGGCATCTACCAGTGGACACGCCAACAGACCGGCGCGAAGGCGGGCTGGTTCGCGGCCTGGGCGTACTGGTGGACGATGGTGTTCGCCATGTCGACGTGCGCCTACGCCGCGGCGGCCTTCATCCTGCCAGGATTCGGTGTCACGGACGCCTCCAAGGGCACCTACATCGGCCTGTCCATCGTGATCGCCCTCATCGGGTTGGCGATCAACAGCATCGCCCAGTCGATCCTGAAGCTGTTCGTCAGCCTTTTGCTCTTCGCGGAGCTCGCCACGACGCTCGTCCTGGCGATCGTCCTGTTCTTCTTCTACCGCGAGAACCCGTTCTCGACGCTCCTGCACTCGTTCAACACCGCGGGCAACAGCCGCATCAACTGGCTGTGGGTCGGCTGGCTGGGGGCCGTCGCGTTCATGGGCTGGACCTTCCTTGGCTTCGACGCCGCCGGGTCGATCGCCGAAGAGGTCCACGATCCCGCCAGGAACGTGCCGCGCGCGATCATCGGCGTCATGATCAGCATCGGCGTGATCACGGTCTTCGTCACGATGGCGTCGATCCTGGCGATCCCCGACATCCCCGCGGCGATGACCGGCAACATCGCCGACCCCGTCATCCAGACCGTGACGTTCCACCTGGGGAGCGCATGGGAGAAACCCGTCCTACTCCTGATCGCGCTGGGCTTCATCGGGAGCATGGTCGCGCTCCACACGGCCGGGTCGCGGAGCCTGTACTCGTTCGGACGCGACCGCATGATCCCCGGCGCCCACTACTTCACGAAGCTCAGCGCGACCCGCAAGCTGCCGGTCGCGTCGCTCGCGTTCACCACGTTCGTCGCGATCCTCGTGCTCCTTATCAACATCGGCGCCGAGAAGGTCTTCAGCACGTTGCTCACGATCGCGGTCGCCGGGTTCTTCATCTCGTACGCGTTCCCGATCATCTCGCAGGCGATCCTGCAGCGGCAGGGCCGTCATGTGCCCGGCCCATTCACGCTCGGGAAGTGGAGTAAGGCGGTGACGCTCATCGCGTCGGTCTGGATCGTCCTCGAGCTGATCAACGTCTGGTGGCCGCGCAGCCCAGGGCTCCCGTGGTATCAGAACTGGGGTGTGCTGCTCGTCACCGTGATCCTCACCGTCATCGGCTTCATCGCCTACGCGTTCGCCCCGCGTCATGAGATGACGGTCGGAGGGCACGCGCAGCCTCCGGCGCAGGACGTGACCACGGTGCCGGACACCACCATGTCCGAATGACGGCGGACGGCAAGCTCTCGGGTCGTGTCGCCCTGGTCACCGGCGGCAGTCGCGGCATCGGCGCGGCGATCGCGAAGGCGTTCGCCCGCGAGGGCGCCCGGATCGCGTTCACGTACCACGTGGGCGAGGATCGGGCGCACGCCCACGAGGACGCGGCGGCGGGGGTGGTGGCGGCGATCGAGATCGCCGGGAGCCAGGCGCTCGCGATCGAGGCAGACGCCGCCAGCGCGGACGACGCCCGGCGCGCCGTCGAGGAAACCGTCGAGCGGTACGGGCGGATCAACATCCTCGTCAACAACGCCGGTGCGATCGGGCAGGAGGTGACGGTACGGGACATGCCGGTCGAGGAGTGGGACCGGCTGATCGGCACCGACCTGCGCGGCGTGTTCCTCGCGACGAAGTTCACGCTCCCCCACATGCCGACCGACCCCGTGGGCAAGATCATCAACATCAGCTCCGAGCTCTCCCGCAAGGGACGCGAGACCCAGGCCCACTACTGCGCGGCGAAGGCCGGCATCAACGGGTTCACCCGGGCGCTGCAGCTGGAGGTGGGTCCGGAGATCTGTGTGAACAGCGTCGCTCCCGGCCCCATCGCGACGGACCTGATCCTGGCGGACATGACCCCCGAGTGGATCGAGAAGGAGAAGGAGATCCTCGCGGAACGACTCGGTACCGTCGAGGAGGTCGCCGAGCCCGTCGTGATGCTCGCGTCCGACGGCGGCAACTTCTTCATGGGGCAGTTCATCAGCCCGAACGGAGGCGCGGTCTTCACGTGAGCACGACGGTGCTGCTGATCCTGGCGACGCTCGTCTACGCGGCGTTCGGGATCTTCGCGTCTCAGGCCGGCGGCAGGATCGACGCGAAGCTCAGCTCGGGCATCCTGAACGGCATCGGCGCGATCCTGCCTCTCGCCATCTGGCAGCTCCAGCGGATGACCCGTGGTGGGCTCATGGCCAGCAGTCGGTGGGGCCTCGTGTTCTCGATCCTGGCAGGGCTGGCCGTCGGCGTCTTCTCGATCCTGTTGGTGACCCTCTACGGCCGTGGTGGCGAGCTCTCGTTCGTCTTCCCCGTCATCTACGGAGGAGCAATCGCGCTCACCGCCGTCATCGGATGGATCGCGCTCGGCGATGCCTTCTCGTGGACGCGCCTCGGCGGTGTGGTGGGGATCGTGATCGGGATCGGTCTGCTCGCGTTGCCGGCGAGATGAAGGAGGTACGCGATGGGAACGGGTGAGCCGCGTGTCGCGCTGGTGACGGGGGCATCCGGCGTGGTCGCGGGAGCGATCATCGAACGGTTGCAAGCCGACGGGTTCCGGGTGGCCGGGCTCGACGACGACGGGGCCGCCGGCGATCTGGCGATCGCAGTCGACGTCACCGACCGGGATCAGGTCGTCGCGGCCGCGGAGCGCGTCACGCGTGAGCTGGGGCCGATCTCGGTCCTCGTGACCGCGCCGTACCTGTACGACGCGGCGCCGTTCGGCGAGATGTCCGCGGAGCGTTGGGATCGGTTGCTCCGGACGCACCTGGGCGGCACGACGAACGCATGCGCGGCGGTCGTGCCCGACATGGTGCGGGCGGGCCGAGGGACCGTGATCGCGCTCTCTTCCTGGTTGGCGTTCGCCGGGGTCGCCGGCGAGGCGTATCAGGCAGCGGCGACCGGAAGCATCCTGGCGTTCATCAAGAGCTTCGCGGTGGAGGTCGCGCCGAAGGGCGTTCGGGTCAACTGCATCGCTGTCGGGCCACTCGACGCGACACCGCTGAGCTCGTCGGTGCGGCCGGCCGAGATCGCCGACACCGTGGTGTTCTTGGTGAACGACGGCGACCACTTCGTCGGCCAGGTCCTCGAGGCGGCGGCGGGGGTGGTGGTCTGAGATGGGGAAGCTCGACGGGATGGTGTGCCTCGTGACCGGCGCCGCCCAGGGGATGGGCCGGGGCCATGTGCTCCGCATGGCGAGTGAGGGCGCCCGCGTCGCGGTGAACGACATCGCGGACGACGATCGGCTCAGGGCGGTCGTGGCCGAGATGGGAGGGTTCCCCGCCCCGGCGGACATCGCCGATCCCGTCGCCGTCCGGCGGATGGTCGGCGATGTCGAAGCGGCGCTCGGACCGATCGAAGTGCTGGTGTGCAACGCGGCGCGCATGACGATGATGCCGTTCCTTGACGAGCCTCCCGAGGAGTGGTGGGCGCAGATCGACGTGAACCTGACCGGGCACATGGACGTGATCGCCGCTGTCCTGCCCGGCATGCGCCGTTTGGGGCGCGGCAGGATCGTGATCATCAGCTCCCTTTGGGGTCCCACCGGATGGGAGAACGCCTCGGGCTACACCGCGACGAAATCGGGCCTCATCTCGCTCGGCCGTGCGCTGGGCCGCGAGCTCGCTCCTGAAGGCATCTACGTGACCATCGTCGCCCCCGGCATCACCGACACGCCGCAGCTTCAGGTGGACGCGGACGATGCCGGCGTGACGCTCGAGGAGATCCAGGCGTTCTACGCGAAGAGCATCCCCGCAGGCCGGATCGGGACTCCGGACGACATCGCGCGAACGGTCGTCTTCTTATCGACGGAGTCCGCGCGAGCCTACGTTGGCCAGACGATCCAGCCCAACGGCGGCGAGGTCAGATCCTCCATGTGAGCTCCTGTTAGGTGCCCTCTCCCTGAAGCACCCTCGCTTTCGGCTGATGCATACGCCACAGGTCCTTCGGTACCCGTTCGGGGCCGAAGGGCCGATTGCGGGTGACTTCCTTGGGTGTAGCTTTGGGCGAACGAGCCCGGCGTATGCCACCGCGAAGCGACGAGGAGTTGGGAAACGTGAACGAGAGTCAGAAGGCGTCGGTCGAGGCGCACCTCGAAGGTTCGTTGCTCCTCAAGCGGGGGCGTGCCGACGTCTTCCGCCAGCGCGAGCGGACGAGACGTCGCAAGGTCCTAAGGTTGTTCCTCGCCGTCGGTGTGTTCGATGCCTACCTCTGGTACCGGCTCGCCACGGACAATCCGATTCGCCTCCCCAGCCTGCCGAGCGAGTTCATGGTCTACCTCCCGATCTTCCTCCTCGTGGGCCTGCTGGTCGCGGTCACCATGATGCCGATGCTGTCCGGCCGGTCGCCCCACCTGATGATCCACCCGGAGCAGGTCGAGGTCGGGCTGACCGAGATCAGCGGTCTCGACGGGCAGGTCGACGAGGTGCTTCGCACCCTCGACGTGTTCCTCGGGTACGCGACGTTCCGAGAGGAGCTGGGCGGGACACCGCGGCGGGGCATCCTCTTCGAGGGTCCACCCGGTACCGGTAAGACCTACCTCGCGAAGGCGATGGCCAAGCAGGCCGGCGTGCCGTTCCTGTTCATGTCGGCCTCGGCGACACAGTCGATGTGGTTCGGCGGAACGGCGTCGCGCATCCGATCGTTCTTCAAGGCCCTGCGGAAGGCGGCGCGCAAGGAAGGGGGCGCGATCGGCTTCATCGAAGAGATCGACGCGATCGGTGGCTCGCGCGACAGCCTGGGCATGTCTCCTGCTCCCGCGAAGCCGTCCGACGGGCTGGCGCGCACGCTTTCGAACATGATCTCGAGCGGCACGGGCGGCATGGTGAACGAACTCCTGATCCAGATGCAGTCGTTCGACCAGCCGCCCAGGCTCGAGCGCATGCGCAGCCGGGTGATGTCGTGGATCAACACCTACCTCCCGCCGGAGCGCCGGCTCAAGGCCGGCAAGCCGGCGTACAACAACATCCTGTTGATCGCGGCGACGAACCGCGCCGACACGCTCGACACCGCGCTCCTGCGCCCCGGCCGGTTCGACCGGCGCCTCTACTTCGACCTGCCCACGAAACAGGGTCGTCTCGACCTGATCGAGTTCTTCATGCAGCGCAAGGCGCACGAGCCCGAGATGGACGAACCGTCGGTCCGGGAACGCCTGTCGCACGACACGTTCGGCTACACGCCAGTCATGCTCGAGCACCTCTTCGACGAGTCGCTGCTGATCGCGCTGCGGGATGGCCGCAAGTCGATGACGCTCGACGACGTGTATGAGGCCAAGCTCACCGACGAGATCGGCATCAAGCAACCGGTCGTCTACACCGACGTCGATCGCGCCGCCGTCGCGACCCATGAAGCCGGGCACGCGACCGTGGCGTACTTCCTGGGCAAGGGTCGCCGCTTGGAGGTGTTGTCGATCATCAAGCGGCGCGACTCGCTCGGCCTGCTCGCCCA
>CAZDXK010000033.1:0-10071 GCA_964509215.1 uncultured Actinomycetes bacterium
TCAACGTCCTCACCGCGTCGTCGGCGAACACGCAGTACGGCCCCCGGCAGTACGCGACGACATCGGTCTCTTTCGGCACGTCGCGCATGCGGCGGGACAGCTCCTTCATCGGGATCGATCGAGCGCCGGCGATGTGCCCTGCCTGGTACTCGGTGGGGGGGCGAACGTCCAGCACCACCACCTCCCCGCGACGAAGGCGACGGGCCAGTTCTTCGCGAGGCACCGCCTCGAGACCGTCGCGTTCGCCCATGTACGCTCGCGCCAGCCGGTCGATCTCGGCAACCTGCTCGGAAGCGACGTCTCGAAGCGCTCGCCACAACTCAATGACTTTGGGGCTCGCCACCCGGTACACGATCCGCGTACCTTCCCGGTCGCTTGTCAGCAGCCCCGCCCGGGCCATGGTTCGAAGGTGGTGTGAGGTGTTGGCGACGCTCTGGTCGATCTCCGAAGCCAGCTCTTCGACCGATCGGGGGCCCTGAGCCAACACGTCGAGGATCTCCATCCGGCGTCCGCTCGCGAGCGCCTTGGCCACCACCCCGAAGCCGTCGAACAGCTTCGTCTTCGCCACTCTGTCACCCACGGAGCGAAGGATGCCGCACTTCACCGATGCTTGTCAAGTAGTCAAACGAATACTTGCGAACTGCCGGTCCAGGACGGCTCGTTCAAGCTGAGCCCTCGTTCTCGCGGCTCCGTGCACACCCGGGGATGATCATGCCCACCTCCTACGTCATGTAGTGTCTAGCGACCATGACCGGGGAAATGGTTGACGATACGCGCCGTCCTTCGTTCAAACGTGCTGTACGGATGGCCGCAGCGGTCCTTTCCATCTCCCTCGTGGCAGGGGCGGTTCCGACTGCCAGCGCGGGCACCGCATCCGACCTCGAGTCCGCGCGCTCCCGTCTCGCGGCGATCGAACGTGAGGTGGAACAGGCCCTCGGGATCGTTCGAGCTCTCGAGGCTCGCACGGAGCTCCTCGCGGAGGAGATCTACCGGGCAGAAGCGAGGATCGAGGAGACAGAGTTCAACCTCGCCGACATCCGTGACCGGATCCGGGAAGCCGAGCGTCGCTACGAGGAAGCGCGGGAACAGTTCGACCAGCGGGCGGTGGAGATGTTCACTGGTGGAGGCGGCAGCTCGTTCGTCTTCTTGCTAGACGCATCGTCGATGACGGACTTCATGGATCGCCTGGAGTTCACCGGCGCGCTCGCCGACGCGGACGCGGCGCTTGCCACGACGATGACGAACCTCGGGAACAGGCTCGTGATGGAGCGCAACGACGTCGAAGGACTGCTCATGCAGCAGCGGGAGGCGCGCGCTGCGCTCCAGGCGCGGTCGGAGGAGCTGCGACAACAGTTCGAAGAGCAACAGGCTGCCTTTCAACGCATCGTGGATCGGCGCGCTGAGGCGGAACGGATCGTTAGCCAGGTCAAGGCGAAGTACCAACGGGAGCTCGCGGCCATGGTGCCCTCGGCCACGGCAAGCGGGGGTGGCACCGTCTCCGGGCCGAATCCGTTCTCTGTGTGCCCGGTTGGCGATCCCCACGCCTTGACGGATAGCTTCGGTGCACCGCGCTACGGAGGCGGCTACCACCTACATGCCGGGAACGACATCATGGCGCCGGAAGGTATCCCGATCTACGCGACCTTCGCAGGCATCGCCAGTGACTCCTCGAACAGCCTGGGCGGGCTGGCCGTCACAGTCGCTGGCGCGGCCGGCTACACGTACAACGCTCACATGGTGGAGATCGGCCAGCTGGGCTCGGTCAACGCCGGCGACGTGATCGGGTACGTGGGTGCCACGGGAGATACCAGCACGCCGCACAACCATTTCGAGTGGCACCCCAACGGCCTGCCGAGCTCATGGCCGGCGAGTCCGTACGGGTATTCGATCGTGGGCGACGCCGTGAATCCATACCCCCTCCTGGCTGCTGTCTGCTGAGTCGCTCACCCGGCGCAGGCGAAGGACAGCTCCCTATGGTGCCTGACGCCGACAGTACCGACCGATGCGTGAGTCACCAGCGGACGATCACGTCACCTGGATGGCGCCGACCATCCCTTGCGCGTAGTGCCCGGGCTCATGACAGCCGAACTTGAACGACCCGGCCTCTGTGAACGACCAGACAAGCGTTTCGCTCTCGCCGGGGTCCAGGGTGATGGCGTTGGGCTCGTCACCCATGCTCACGCCCCCCATGTCGACCATCTCCATCTCGTGCTCGTCTTGGAGGTTGTCATCCCCGAGGACGAACTCGTGAACCGCCTTCCCCTCGTTCGTCACCTCGAACATGACGGTCTCCCCCACGGCGACTGCGATCGACGAAGGCTGGAACGCCAACGTGTCGAACTGCGCGATCTCGATCGTCCGGTCGACGTTCGCCTCGTCGCCCGGTATACCGAACGCGGTGGATCCCGACGCCTCCCCAGCCGAGCCCGAGACCTCGTCGCCGGATGGACCGGCGTTGCTCCCCTCCTCCGCTCCATCGGACGAGCATGCCGAGAGCACCGCTAGTAGAAGCAGCACCGCCGGACCTCTCACGAACCTCCGCATGGCCACACCTCCGCTTCGAACCGATCTCGCAAGATACTACTGGCTGTCGTAGTGAAGAGGCGCTGCCGCGGCGGGTCACGCGTGAGGCAGGTGACATACCCTGTGGGGTCGGGGTTCGGCGCCAGCGGACCCCCGAGCCGTTAGCGGCAGGACGAGGAAAGCAACGACCAGCGAGACGGCGAGGACCGGAGCCCACCTGGGCGAGCGCCCATGGGCACCCCGCCTCCTTTCGTCGGTGAGGCGGTCCACACGCACCGCTAGGGACGTACGAGCGGCCGCCGGGCTGAGGCTGGATCCGGGTTCCGGTCGCTCGCGCGCGAGGGTCATCAGCGCACCGGCCACGACGAGCGGATCACCGACCTTGAGCGTCGCGGCCCGATCGGCCGCCATCTCCAACCCGAGCACGAGGTTCCGCGCTGCCAGGCGGACCGGCGGGAGGAACGAGTACGCCATCGAGATGATGTGGGCCCCTGTCAGCAACCATGAGTGGAGTCCTCTCACGTGTGCCCGCTCGTGCTCCAGCACTGCCTCCTGCTCGTCCGCGGCGAGCACCCGGAAGAATCCGCGAGAGACGACGACACGCCGACGCAGGAATCCAGCTGCGAACGCCACCGGCTCATCGACCGGTATGACGACCATCGGCGGATCCGCGGTCCACAGACCCTCACCCACGAGCGCGATGACCGACGCCACCTCCCGTTGCGCGCTGCGCACGGTGATGACCAGCGCGTAGATCAGGCGGCCGAGCAGCGCGAGCAGGAGCACCGCGGCCAGGATCTGCGGCCAATGCCCGACGGGATGCGAGAAGATCCGGGCGGCGGCCTCGGCGCAGCGGCCGACGAGGGCCGGAACGGTTCCAGCCGGAAGGGTGGCCGCATCGACCACAGCTGCGAGCGTCACGACGAGTCCGATCGCGAGCGCCAACAAAGACCCCATGGAGAAGGCCACGAGCTGCCGGGCCGAGGCTCGCCGCTCCACCAGCTTCCCCGCCAACAGCGGGAGCGCCAGTGCGGCGAGGAGGAGACCGCCCGCCACCCAGGGGGTCATCGAGCGGACCGGCGCTCGCGCTCGACTCGCCGGATGGCGGCACGAAGCTCAGCGAGCTCCGTCTCGTTCGCGTCCTTCACGAAACCCAGGAGCACGCTACGCCGGGCGTCGCTCCCTTCGAGCACCTGGTTGACCAAACCGGCCAGGTAGTCGCTCCGGTCGGCCCGCGCCCGATAGACATAGGCACGACCCGCGCGACGGCGCGAGAGCAGCCCCTTGTGCCACAATCGATCAAGGACCGTCATCAGGGTCGTGTAGGCCAGGCCGCCTCCGACACCGGCCTCGAGGACGTCTCGAACCGTGACCTCAGCGCCCTCACCGTCCCAGATGAGATCCATCACGGAACGCTCGAGTGGTCCCAGCGCCCCCTTGATCCTCACCACGTCAGCCAGCCTTCGTCCATCGCTTCCCCCGATGCTACTTGCCGATCTTCGTTCAGGATCTCCCCGGCGTCCCGTTCGCGGCTATCACCCCCCGGTAGCCGGGTGTGGTTCGTATCGCCGCCCACGCGAGCAGCACGAGGGCGCCACGAAGATCCCTCAGGACTTCGACAGCACGATCGACCCGCCGATGCCGAGGAGCACCGCAAGCGGGTAACCGGCGGTAAGGTCCATCACCCCCGATGAGGCGAACTGCCAAAGGCCGATGTGGGCCAACCAGTGCGAGACGCCGATGGCGATCGCCAAGCCGACCATCGACCACCCCAACACCCGGCGGAACCGGTACTGCCTGAGCGTGATCTCTCGCCGCTGCTCTGCCGTGCGCTGCGAGGCTTGCGTCTGCTTGGCCTGTTGGCTCTGGGATCCGCGTCGCTTCTTCGACGACGGCATCTCGGCCACCTCCTTCCGACGACCTCCCGGATGCTACTACGTAGCCTCGTAGTCGACGGATGGCTCCTCACAGCTCGACGTCCCTCACGCTGAGAGATAGGGAGTTCGGGGCTGATCGATCTCCTCGATGGAATCGGCCATCACGATGATCTGGTTCCCGATCGGGAAGATGGGTCCACTGACCTTCACCCAATCATCCGTCTCGAACTCGCCAGGGGTGACGTTCACAACGCGGATCTGCACGATGGTGGCGTCCGCAACACAGCAGGTGATGACGAATCGCGTGAGGAGGAACTCGTCCGCGCCCGTGTCGGGGTTCCGTGCCACGAACCCGACGAAATCCACGGGCTCGCCCGCGCGCGCGGCCAGGAGCTTGCGCGCGGTCGGCCAGAATTCGGCGGCGGCCGCGAATCGGAGGTCGATCTCGCTTCGCTCATCGAACGTGCCCCAATAGGTCCACAGACCCTTGCCGGAGAACGATGCCTTCCGAGAGGCGGAGAACGATCCCAGCGTCGCCGGAGGCGACACCGTCACAAGGATCACGGGGACGAGGAGCGCCGCCGCCACGAAGACCTGATGAGGACGGAGCGGGCTGTCACGCCGGCCGCGGGCCGAAAGGGCGATGCCTCCCGCGATGATCGTGAGGAGGACCGCGCCCGCCGGCGCGATCCACGAGGTCCTGGAGCCGAGATACAAGCTCACCCGCCCCGAGAGGAGGAGGAACCAGAACATGGCGGCCCAGCCACCAGTCACCATGGCCGTGATGAGCCGCTCCCCATTCCAACCTGCGGGAGTACTCCGTGTGGGGGACGCCGCTCGCCGCGTTTCGGGTGTCTTCATCCCCACGCCACCCTGATCCAAGCGCTTCCAACCAGGGCGACGCCCGCCGCCGTCACCACGATCGCGCGGATGACCCATGGGCGGAACGTGCCTCCGTACATGGCTACCAGCTTGAGGTCGACCATGGGTCCGAAGACCAGGAACGCGAGCTGCGACGACGGGCCGAATCCGAGGGGACCGAAGGACGAAGCGATGAACGCGTCGGACTCCGAACAGAGGGAAAGGACGGCCGCCAGCGCGAGCATGACGACGGTATCCAGGAGCGGAGTGGAGGCCACACCCTGGATCGCACGCTGCGGCAGGAAGGTTTGCACGAGGGCGGCGATCGTGGCCCCGAGCAGGAGATACCGACCCATGAACACCGCATCGCCACCGGCCGCCGCGAAGAATCCTCGGAGACGCGACTCTGGACGAGCGAGCTCCAGCATCTCCGGCGCCGCGGGAACGTTCCGCAACACCTCAACCGCGCGCGCGCGACCGATGACCCAACCGACCACCATGGCGGCGATCATCCCCAGACCGAAGCGGCCGATGACCATGACCAGGACTGGACCCTTCCCACGATAGGCCACGTACGTGGACGCCATCACGACGGGGTTCACGATCGGGGAGGCGAGCATGAACGTCAGCGCCGCCGACGGCGCCAGTCCTTTTCCCATTAGGCGACGGGCGATGGGCACGGAGCCACACTCGCAGATCGGGAGCGCGACCCCGGCTAGTGCCGCGGCGGGTGGCTGCAAGACCCTCGGCAGCCGACCGATCCGTTCGAGGGCGGTGATGGGCACGAAGACGGCGATCGCCGCAGCGAGAACCGCTCCTGTCGCCACGAACGGGATCGCCGACACGATCAGGGAGCCGAAGGTCAGGAGATACGTGCGCGACCAGGCCGGCGGCGCTGACCCCGCCAGCCGTACGACCACCGCGACGAGCAGGAGCCCAGCGCCCGCCAAGAGGAGCGCGCGCCGGGTCTCCGGCGCCCGGTTCGATCGCGACCGGTCGAGGGCGGCGTCGTGGCTCATGTCAGACCGGTGGCCAGCCCGTTCGCGAGAAGAGGCGGAGGACGGGAGTGAACAGCCGCAGCCAGGCCCCTGTGATCATGAGCACGCCCATCGAAACCAAGAGGAGCCCGCCCGCCATCTCGATCCCGCGCCCGCGCCGACGAAGCCAACCAGTGAGGCGCCCACCGCCCCCGATCCCGAGCGCCAACAGTAGGAACGGGAGCCCAAGTCCGAGCGAGTAGAAGAGCATCAGGGTCGCTCCCCGAGCCATGTCCGTGGTCGACGCGGCCGCGGCCAGGATGCCGGCCAGGACTGGGCCGATGCAGGGCGTCCATCCCATGGCGAACGCCATGCCCAACGGTAGCGCGCCGCCCGGGCCAGGGCGCACCCGTCCGAGGTCCATGCGGAGCTCACGGTGCAGGATCGGGATGCGGAGGAGCCCGGCGGACGCGAGGCCGAGGATGATCACGATCACTCCCGCGACCCGGATCAAGAGAGTTCGGTTCCGCAGCAGCAGCGAACCGAGAGTGGACGCGCTCGCACCGAGCACCGTGAAGACGATCGTGAAGCCGAGAACGAAGAGCAGTCCAGCCCCGACCGCGCGCCGACGGACCGCGACCCCACCCTCGGGGGCGGCCACCCCGCTTACGTACGCCACGTAGCCCGGCATCAGCGGCAGGCAACACGGAGACGAGAACGACAGCACGCCTGCCACCAGAGCCAGCGCGTAGGCGCCCACGCCGGATCAGCCCGACCCGTCCGCGCCCGCGATCACGGCGTCGAGGGCGCTCCGAAGCGTCGGACCGTCGATGAAGCCTGTGAACCGATACACGATGTTTCCCTCCGCATCGATGACGAACGTCGACGGGAGACCGAGGAACGCGAAGTCGTCGGCGAGCGACCCCGCCGGATCGAACACGCTCGGGTAGGTGATCCCGAACTCGTCGACGAAGGCGAGGGCGGCGGCGCGATCGTCTCGCTCATCAACTCCGACGAACCGCACCCCGCGGTCCTGGTAGTCGATCCACGCCGCCTGCAGATCAGGAGCCTCCTCCCGGCAGGGACCACACCAGCTCGCCCAGAAGTTGAGGACGACGATCGATCCACGGAGCGACGAAAGCTTCAGTTCGCCGTCGCCATCCAGGAGCGGGAGCTCGAAGTCCGGCGCCTGGCTCCCGTCGGCTTCAGCCTGCGCCCGGCGATCCGCCACGGAGAACGAACCCGGCGTAGCCATCGACCCGGTCCGGAGCTGGAACGCAGCCAGCACCACGATGGCTCCAGCGACCGCGATCGATCCGATCTTGAGTAGCCGCCTCGGGCCGCCAGGTCGACGAGGATGATCCTCCTCCGGCCGGTCGTCGCGGTCCGCGAGCGGATCCGTACTCGACACTCCGCTCACCCCGGTCAATGTACTACGCCCCGTAGTGTCTGCGCCTTCGTCAGAGCGGCGCCCACGTCGATCCCCGGTCGGAGCTGATACTCACGCTCGCCGTGCCGTCCGGAGACAACGCGGCCGCGTACCAGAGACGTGGATCCCCGGGGTCGATCTGGACCACCGATACCCCAGCCGGCACATCCAATGGTGTCCACGTCTCACCCGCATCGAGGCTCACCGCCGAGGCGCTCGATCCGGTCACGATGATGCGGTCGAGGTTCGTCGGATCCCACGACACCCACATCGCTCCCGCGACACCGCCGAGGGCGCGCCAAGTTCGCCCGCCGTCGCGACTCTCCACCGCCCCGGCGTTCATATCCGGCGCCACGACCCGATCGACGTCGGATGGGTCGACGAGCATGGCGCCCATGAATCCCTGACCGACACCAGCGTTGCGGACCTCCCAGGAGGCGCCGCCATCGGTCGACGCGAGGAAGCCCGCCGCGGGCGAGGCCGCGTAGAGCGTCGCCCCCGAACCCCCAAGCGCGTGGATGTCCGTCGCGGGAAGACCCTCGCTCTGGGGCTCGAATGTCTTCCCGGCGTCGGTAGAGACCTCCAGCCCCGGGTGTCCTCCGAGCCAGATCACGCCGTCGAGGAACGCCCAACCCATGGCGTCGGCGTCTTGCAGGCTCTCCACCGACGACCACGTACGGCCGCCGTCGGTCGATGTGGAAACGGCTTGGTGCCCTCCCACGAAGAGGAGGTTCGGGTCATCGGGGGACACGACGAAGGAATGGAGATCCCCGCCCACGAACGGGGCGGCACCCGTCTCCTGACCGGTGTCGCCGCGTCCCGTCAGCCACAAGGCGATGGCCGCCACGGCGATCACTCCGGCGGCGGTGGCGAGCCATCTCGATGCCGACGGCTTCGCACGTGATGGCCCGCGCGTCGACCCCCGCGCTGACAGCACGGGTCGAGACGTGCGCGACCCGGTCTTCGATCTAGCCATCACGAGCCTCCGTCCGCTCGGCGTTCTGAGCTGTGGTGGATGCTGATCCGTCGCGTCGATCGTGTCGTGCGTGTCTCATCATCCGGGCGCACACGACCATGCCGCCGGCGCATATCACCGCGGGAACGAAGCCAGGGATCGTTCTCATCCGATGTCCTCCTGGAGGCGATCGGCGCGACGCCCGAAGGCGCGCGCTGCGGGTCAAGCCGTCATGCGGGCCTAGGAGGTGGATCGAGATCCCATGTCACCAGCAACGGTCGCCGCAAAGGAGCGGGTAGTCGGAGGACTCCAAAGATGCCCAGGGCGAGAACCGACCCCCACAACGCCAGCACGGCGAGGCATATCGCGGTCAAAGAGACCCCCGCCTGGCACTGCGGGCACGGCGCCATGACCATGCTGATCCCGAGCGGCATCACCAACAGGAACAAGAGCAGGACGAGCGCGATCGCGCCGAGCCTCCGAGCCACGAGGGCCACCCTAGCAGTTCGCCCATCCGATCTGATCATCGCATGATCTCGCTCTACGGCTGACGCGTGTGCTCATTGGAGCGCATCTAGCCGCCGAAGATCGCGGGGAGCACCGCACCCTTGCCAAGGAGGAACAGCGTGCCCATCACAAGGCTGAAGGCCGCGGTGATCACCGCGATCGACACGTAGATCCTCCAGTTCTCGGAGGCTTTGAGGAACCCGACCGCGGAGCCGAACGTGATCAACGAGTTCGAGGTGAGGAGTCCGATGATGAACGCCGCCAGGACGGCTTCGCCGACCGCCTGCCCTCCGGCACCGGCAGCGGCAAGGAAGATGACGATCTGCGTCGGCGTTTCCGCTCCGATCCCGTGGATCATCCCGACGACGAACGCGGTTCCTTTGCCGTAGTTCATGAAGGCATCGTCGGGCTCCGGGTGCTTGTGGTGGTGGTGCCCCGGGCGCCCGTGATGGCCGTGATGCCAGTCGGATACCGGGATGTCGTCCGCAACCGTGACCGTGATAGATCCCGGCCCGTCCTCGCCAACCTCGGTGCCGTGCACGTGGACCGGCTCTCGATCGTGCGCGTCCTCGCGTGATCCGCTCATCCGGCGATAGACGTTGCGGACCCCCGAGAAGATCAGCATCCAACGGCTCCGCAGCCGGAACTCCCGGCCGTGCTTGGCGAGCGATACGAACACGAACACGCCGAGGACGATCAGCGTCACCCCGACGATGCGTTCCATCACGTTGTCGATGGACTCCGGGAGTCGTTCGCCGAGCAGGATCGCGGCCGTGCCGATCAGGAAGACCACGAGGGCGTGCCCAAGCGCATAGAGCGTGCCGAAGAACATGGCGCTCCGGCGATCGTCCTGCGAGCCCGCGATGTCGGCGATCGCGGCGATGTGATCCCAGTCGATCCCATGCCGGAAGCCGAAGAAGAAGGCGGACAGGATCACGCCGA
>CAZDXK010000034.1:0-10063 GCA_964509215.1 uncultured Actinomycetes bacterium
GTCCTTCGCCATGCCCGTTCCTCCTTGTGCCTTAGCACTCTTGGTCGGTGAGTGCTAACAGGATAACCACGGGAGTGCCAGAGGGTCAACGTGTCCTCACGTTTGGCGTCGTGCCAGAAGCTTCGCGGCGCTGACGCCGTGGACCTCGTAGCCGAGCTTGCGCATCATGCGCCGGATCCGATCGGGCGGAACATGCCCACAGGAAACAGCTCGAGCATCGTCGTGCCCGATGGCGAAAGCCAGGAGAAGACGGCCTATCGAAGCTCGGGCGCGACCGCACTCACCGGGACCTGATACTTCTGATTCCTGTCTACCCTCCTAGACGTTGGTGTTCTTCTTGCAGTCGACGCCCGCATTGATGCACACGTTCACGATGTGCTCGAGCCTGGCCTGGTCCCAGCCATTGAAGAAGTCGGCGTGGATCGAGGGCAGAGAGCCATCGGGGTTGGGCGCGAGGTGGTACTGAGAGCCGTTGGAGATCTTGTACTGGATGTGGATGTTCAGATGCACCAGCTCGACAGGATGGTCCGCATTGCAGGTGAAGCTCATGTGGCTTCGATGATCCGGGCTGTCTAGGTTGACCCCATCCCAACAGAACGGGAAGCGGACGTGCATCTTGAGTGTTCCACCCGAACAGTCCACGGGGCCCGGCATGAAGGGGCCATTCAGCGAGCAACTGAACCCGGTCTTGGGGTTAGAGCCGACGTCGGCGATCATCTTGAGTCCTTGGGGGAACGCTCGAACGGCCTTGCCTGCCTGGTAGTAGGCAAGCATGCTTGCCGGCTGTGCCGCTACGCCATCAGGTCCGAACAGAGTCGGGGCCCAGTAGGCTGCCGTGTCTGAGGCGTGGCCGCAGGTGGTCCCGAACAGCGGAAGGTCTTCAGCATCCGTCCATGCATCCACGTTCAGAGCACCGAAGAAATCGTGCGAATGAGCAGCACCCGGCTGACCATAGAACACGATCGGGTCGTCGGAGGCTCTGTGGTCGAAGGCACAGGAGACGCTAAAGACACCGCCGCCACGCCCTTCGGCTCCAGGAAGCGTGCCGGGCCCAGGGTTCGGTATCGCCTCCGGTGATGGAGCCGGTATCGGGTCCGGCGACGGAACCGGTATCGGGTCCGGTGATGGAGCCGGAGTGGGCTCAGGATCAGGCAAAGGGGTTTGTCCATCTAGGATCCCCACTCTGCGCTCTAGATCGTTAACGCGCCACTCCAAGGTGCTTAGCGTTGACTCGCTCGCTGCGATCGTGAAACCTAGGCCTGCAAGGGCGAAAGCGGCACCGATGATGATCTTCTTCATTTCCCTCCCCTTATGATGAGAACGCTATGATTTCCTTCGCTACCTGAGCGGATGACGACCGCCCGAGCGAGGACTACCTGCGGGGCGTCAGTCCTCCAGGTCACAGGACTCCCCCGCGTTCAAACAATCCGAAACCTGTTGTTCCAGCACGGGCTGGTTCCACGTGTTCCAGAAGTCGGCATGGAGCGACATCCCGTCCTCCATGCCAGTGGTCTCGTCGGACACAAGCGTGTACCCGCGGCCGTCGTGGATCCCGAACGTGATGTGGAACACGATCTTGGGGATCTGTATCGGGAACGCGTTCGGACATCCCCTCCCGGCGGGGTATGTCATGTGGCTCCTGTGGTCCCGGCTATCGAGGCGTCTGCCGTCCCAACACGACGGGAAGACGATGACGCCCTTGAGCCAATCCGATCCGCAGTTGATGGGAACGGAGGACGTCGCGCTACCTCCGCCACAGGCATATCCGGAGACCTTGAGGTTGCGCGTGTTGCCGCCGGCCACGATCCGCAGATCCTTCGGCGGTGCATCCACCTCGCCACGCGCGAGGTAGTAGGCCGTCATGCTGGTTGGTTGCGTGACGGTTCCGGACGGGTCCATGAGCGCCGGCGCCCAGTAACCGGATGTATCAGCGGAAAAGCTGCACGTGGTCCCGCCCCTCCTCATCGAGCGGTAGGTGGAGGAAGCGTTCGTGGACGCGTTGCCGAAGAAGTCGTGGAGGTGAGACCCCCCCGGCTCACCGGGGAAGACGATGGGATCGTCCTTCCGGACGTGAGAAAGATCGCACGAGACGTGGAACTCGCCTTTGGACGCGTGCGCCGGAGGCGCGAGAACGGATATGAGCGCGATAGCCGAGATCAAGATGCGGAACGCGGATCCGGCCCTCCTGGCGGCCGGGCGGGACCGGCGGGTGTGGCTGAGATACGTCATGAACCCCCCAATGCGTGAGATGGACCTTGACCGTTTCCTGTCGTCACCTCCCATCTTTCGATCCACCGCAAAAAGCGATAACCGGACGGGAGGTCCGTCCGGTTCTGGCCCTAGTCTCTATCGGTCGGTAGCGGGATGTCAAATCACGTAGCGCGGCCGCTGTAAGGCACGACGTCGCGTGGGCGAGCCTTCGCTACCTGCCGAGCAGCGCCCGCACCGGCTTCAGCGAGAACTCAGCGTGCGACCAGATCCCCACACGGAGCTTCCCGTACACCAGCTGGAGGGTGTTCTGGATGATCTGGGCGATCGCGGTCGCGACAGCGACCCCGACCATGCCGAAAGGACGCACCACCAGGAGCTCCGCCGTCAGCCCGAACGCCGCCGAGATCATGGTGATCCCAAGCATCGTTTTCTGGTGACCGGTCATCATGAGGAGCGCTCCGGAATTGCCGGTGCACACCGCGTAGAGGCGAGCGACGCTCAAGATCGCCAGCACAGTGGCTCCCTCCCGGAAGAAGTCCCCGTACACGAAACCCATGATCGAAGCACCGAAGAAGAGGAACGCGAGCAGGACGATCGAGGCCGGGATGCCGGCGACGGTCGCCACCTCGCGAAGCGAGGATTCCAGATCGTGCTTACGACCCTGGGCGTGGAGCTCCGCGATGATCGGCGGAACGACCTGAGAGGCGATGATGAACGGGGTTGCGACGAAGAAGACCAGCCGGAAGGCGGCGCCGTAGAGCGCCACCTCCTCGTGAGGTCGGAAGGCACCGATGACCCAAAGATCGATCCCCGTGCCCAACGTGAAGTTGAAGGCGCCGGTGAGGACCAGCGGCCAGCCGACGGCCAGCATCTCTCGGGGGCGAAGGTGACCCTCGCGACCGAGCGACCGCACCTTCCGCCAGACGAGGAACCCGCCCACGAGCACGGAGGCAGCCGTGATGCTCACTGTCGTCAGGATCGCTTGGGCGAGCGTGGGGTGAGCGCGACCGAGCCACAGGAGGCCGAAGACGAGCACCCCCAGGATGTCTACGGACAGACCGCTGAAGAGCGTTGCAAGCCAGAACTGCTGATAGCCGCGGAACGTCTCGGCGATCAGCTTCTGGAGCGCCATCGCTATGAGCCAACTGGCCCCGAAGACGATCGCGCCGGCCATAACCTCCGAGTGGTAGACGTTCCTGGCGAGGAAGCCGCCGAGCCCCACGACCATGACCGCCGCGACGACGAGCGCTCCGATGGATCCGAAGGTGAACGCGAGACGCGTCGCGGCGCGCGCTTCGCCCGGCCGGTTCGTCCCGATACCGGCAGAGATGCCTCGCACCACCGCCTTCTCCATCCCCAGGTTCGCGAGCTGCGCTCCGAACGCCGCGAGACTGAACATGAGGAAGTACGCACCGAGCGCATCGTGGCTGAGCAGTCTCGCCAACAGGCCGTTGACAACGAGACCCAGGACGGCGCCCAGACCCATCCCGAGGAACACCCGACCAGAGCCCTTGAGCAATCGGGCACGGATCCGCTCGGCCGGCGACTTACCGGGGCGAACGCCCGGGTCTTCGTCCGACTCCTCGGCGATGTCCATTTCCCATGCCCCTTCAGTTGCCCGAGGGCTCCCGGCGCATGCCCCGTCCATAGCCCTTACAGATCGCGAACGCTGCCTCGGGACCAGGTCCTGCGGAACCCGATGGTAGACGCGATCCGCTGCGGGTACGTGTGCGTGAGCACGCCCCACGGCCGGTACATGGCGTTCGTTCGCTTGAAGCGGGCGAAGTCATGCTCGAACGAGGGATAGCTGCCCATGGCCTGCTCGAAACGCTCACCCACGTGCGCGTACAACGCGTTGTCCAGCCGGTTGTGCCCGTCGATCAGGTCTCTCTCCCCGTCCGTGATCTCCACCGATCGGCCCTGAGGCGCCACGTTGGCTCGGACGTAGTGCAGATGCGACCAGCCGAACGTCTTCTGGAGAAGGATCAGCGTCTCCTCGAAGCGCTCCGTGAGGCCGGCAACGGAGAACGACTCGTCCAGGTTCCGCTTCGCCCGATCCAGCATCGCGTCCGTGCACTCCCCGTATGGCGTCGAGAGATCGCCGGCGATGGCCCGGGTCTGGCTGTTGTCCATCTCCAACGACAGGCCGCTCCGGATGTAGTCGGCGATGCTCATCCCCTTCGAAGTGACGACCTCGTGGTGGCGGTGACCCGGTGTCCGAAGGACGAACCGGTACTGGGATAAGACCAAGCTCGAGGGCTTCCTGACGATCGTGATGTACGTGGAAGGCCGGGGGACATGTTCGTGCAGACCGAAGATCGTGTGGCCCATGATGAGTCGAGGTCGCGTGCGCACCTCCGTCGGAAGCTCCCCGAAGCCGTGAAGCGTTTCCTCGCGCGCGCGTCCGCGGACCCGGATGACCATGACTTCGGAGGTTCGGAAGTTCCGGCGGAGCACCTGACGCATCGTCGTGCCAGCCGTCTTCCCGATATGCAGGAAGATCACTGTGGGGTCGGATCCTGATCGCGAGGACACGGCGGAGTCGGCAGCTCCCGAGGCGGGACCAGTGGGCCTCGGGCCCCCGGTCATCTGGTTGGCATCCATCTTAGAAGAGACCGGTTCGAAGAGACCGGCGGTGACGAGCTTGAGGGGAGGCTTCGCCACATCGCTTCCGAGGACTCAGGCGTACGTCGCGATCGCCGCGACCCAGTAGCTCGCCGAACCCAGCGCGAACGTCCCCGTCTGGATGCCCGCGGTCGAGACCAACGCGTACTCGAACCCCAGCTCCCGCTTGCCCGATCCGTTCAGGAGCTTCAGGTCCGCCGTCTCGATGTAGCCGGGACCGGCGGTCATCCCGGGCCATCCTGGGGTCATCGTGACGGCGAAGACCGCCTCGGGAGCGGACGTCGTGGCACCGGTGGTGGACACCGACGCCGTGGAGGTCTTGGCTCCCGCGGAATCGGCCCCGCCGGTGCGGTCGAAGGCGGACAGCCCCGACCACTGTTCGGCGACGAGCCCCCACGTATTGCCCTTGCTCAGGGCAACCGTTATCGTATCTCCGGGCTGCAAGCCGGTGGTGACGTGCGCGCTGATGAGCGCCGTCGTGGATTTCCCGCCCGTAGCGCCCGTGTACTGGCGCGTGGCGTTCACCGCGTAAGCATTGCCCCGGGAATCGGCCGCCGAGACCACCGAGACCTTGTTCTGGGCGCCGACGCCGATGATCACGGTGTCACCCGGCGGCACGGCGTTGCTCACGGTGACAGAGAGAGCGTTCTGAACCACGCCAGAGGTGTTGCTCACCGTGGCGATCTGACCCACGCGCACGATCGACGCCGGAGAGCCGACCGTGAAGTTGGACGAGCTGCACCCGGTGGACGCCCCGACCGTGACGCATATCGAACCGGTGATCGCACCGGCGGGGGCCGTGGCGGTGATGCTGGTGTCCGAGTTCACCGTGAAGTTCCCGGCACCGACGCTTACCCCACCGAACGTGACATCGCTCGCCCCGGTCAGACCCGAGCCGCTGATCGCGACCGGGGTCCCCGGAGCTCCGGCCGTCGGGTTGAAGCCGAAGACCGACGGTCCCGACGAGCCGCCTCCGCAGCCCACGCTGCCGGTTCGCAGGACGCTACCGGCCGTGTTCTTGAACGCCCAGGTGACACCGGTCGCCGTGCCGCCGTTCGCCGAGCCGATGAGCGCGAGGGACACAAGCCCGGCGGTCCCGCCCTGTGACCACGCGACGCGAGGGCCGTTCTGCGTCCCACCCAGGCTGTGCCCTCCGGCACCGGCGATGAGCTGCACCATGTGTCCGCCTGCCTGACCCGCCGGGTTCAGCGGGATGTACTCGCTCATCGTGTGGGTGTGCCCGGTGAGCAGCAGGTCGCCACCGTTCTCGGACAGCAGCGGCCACATCGGGAGCAAGGCCGGGTCGTCGTTGCTGTTCTTGAAGACGGGGTGATGCTGGAACGCGACGACGCAGGGCGGCGCGGTGGCCAGGATGTTCTGCACGAAGTTGTACTGCTGGCTGCCCACCCCGAAGGACGCGTTCGAGTCGAGAGCGATGAAGAGCACCCCGCCGAACGTGAACGCGGTGAAGGTGGGCCGCTGGTGCCAGTAGTCGGTCCAGTCCGGCGAGCTCTCGTGATTGCCCAGCGCGGGCTGGGTGACGTCAGCCGTCGCACCCCACAACGTCCCTCCGCCCGGCACGTCCATGGATGACACGCCGTAGTGGTTGAGGTTCTCGGTGAAGGTGCCCTTCTCGTAGATGTCGCCCGTATACAGGAACAACGGTGGGTCCGCGGCGGCGATCGCGTTCGCGACGCCGTTGGAGGTCGGCTGATCGTCGGGGCCGTCACCGGTCGCGAGGATCACGGCGTCGGTGGGCTGGGTCCATGCCCCGGGTAGATAGCTCTGCCAGTCGCTCGGGGTATGCTGGATGTCGCTCGCGTTGCCGTTCGAGAGCGTGATCCCGCTGACGACCACCGGCGTCGCGGTTTTCAACTCGGCCTTGAGCTGGAGGCTCCCTGTCGCGTCCCGGTACTTCTCCGTCGGCCACACGAAGGAGTAGTTGCCCGTCTGGGGAGAAGGACCTTGTTGCTCCATCAGGTACACGCTCGGCCCTGGCGGAGCCCAGCTGGAGAAGACGGAGCCCGTGTTCGGACTGTTGGTGACGGTGACGAGCACGTGTCCCGTCAGGGTCGTGCTCGAGATCGTTACGCAGATCGTGTGGCCGCTCGACGTTCCACACGTCTGCGCGGCCTGAGCGGAGGTGGGAAGCACTAGGACGGTCGCCATCAAAGACAGCGCGAACGCGGCACGAGCGACCTGGGATGCGTTTCTCACACGGGGGGGAGCCATCGCCGAAAGGTAACAGTGGGTCTGCTCCCCCAGCATCAGCCAAAGGACCTCGAACGGGGTACGACTTCCTACCTAGGCGATCGGCGACCGACCCCCCGTTGATATGACGCGCTGATCCGCGCGATCGAGTGGACGAGGACAGCCGTCCGGCTTGGCGACGAGATCGAGGGGGCCTGCCGTGCGCTCCCCTTTCCCCGCTTCCGGCACGGATGGCCGAGCCATCCGTGCCGGCACGATCGCGTCGCTAGTGAGCGTGACCGTCAGCCCCGGTGAAGGAACTGCTTGACAGCGGCTTACCCCAGCATCTTCTTGCAGTCGCGACCTGCGTTGATGCAGTCCGCGACGATGGCCACCAGCGCGGCCTGGTCCCATCCTTGGAAGAAGTCGGAGTGGATCGCCGGGACGGAGCCGTCGGGATTGGGGTGGATGCCATAGCTAGCGCCGTTCGTGACACCCCTGTACTGGATGTGGATAACCAGCTTCGGCAACGGTATGGGATGAGAGGCGTCGCGTGTGAACGACATGTGCGAGCGATGGTCAGCCGAATCCAGATTCACACCATCCCACCAGTCAGGGAACGCCACATGCAGCTTCAGGTATGAGCCTGCTGGGCAGTCAACAGGCGTTGGAGAGAAGGGACCCGACTGGGTGCAAGAGTATCCGGACTTGGACGGGAAGGAAGCGGCGTCCGCGACGACCTTCAGCCCCTGCGGGAAGGCACGCACAGGGACACCAAGCCCTGCCCTGTAGTAGGCAAGCATGTTGGTCGGCTGAACCACAACACCGTTCGGGGCCACCAGCGATGGAGCCCAGTACGCGGCCGTGTCGCCGGAGTTGTCGCACGTCGTACCACGGGCGCGCAGCTCGTTGGACATGGTGAAGGCGTCGACGCCCTTGGCCCCGAAGAAGTCGTGTAGGTGCGGGGCGCCGGGCTGGGCGAAGAACACGATGGGGTCGTCTTGCGCCTGGTGGTCCAGATCGCAGCTCACGGAGAACACGCCGCCGCCGGGTCCGGTTGGCTCCGGTCCCGGAAGACCGGGAGTAGGCGTGGGGTTCGGGCCGGGGTTCGGACCGGGGTTCGGGCCCGGGCCGGGAGGCACCGAACCGTTGGCGGTCACGAACGAGACCGTCGCCGTTGTCCCGTTGCCCGAGTTGTCGATCGCCCGGACCGAGAGAACGTGCGCACCGTTCGTGTAGACCTTGGTGTCGATCGAGCCGCTCCAGACCGTCGTCCCGGCGGCGAGCTGGTAGTCACCCCTGGTGTCCACGCGGTACTTGACCTTCATGACCCCCAGATCGTCCGTGGCCCTGCCGGCCACGGTGATCGTGCCGCTCACCGTGGCTCCGGGGGCGAGGGTGTCGATCGACACCGTCGGAGGCACCGTGTTCAGTGAGGCCGCGCGGGCGCGGATCCCTCCGGCAGAAGCGGCCGGGATCGCCACGACGACCGTCGCGAGGAGGAAGATGATGAACGCTGAAGTGCTCGTTCTGGGAGATCGGAGCATACGCTCACAGCCTTTCGGTCACTACAGGGAAGTCGCTGGACGACCCCGACGGGTACTCGTTCAGTCACAGGTCGTATCGACGCCCTGCTCTCGAGCCTTGACCGACAACGGTGCTCGACCGGTGAAAGGCGACCTCTGGTCTACGCCATTCCCGCTGGACAACCACCCGTCCGGGGGACCCCTGAGACGACGTGCGGAACGAACACGCTTCTGTGTCCAAAGGGCGCGATACTTCCGGGATGCGATTGCAGCCCATAGATGGTGGTCTCCACGAACTCACACATGTACCGCTTCCCCTCTTGCGAAAGCAACGTGGCGGGATTCTCTGAGAGGAGCGTGAGTCGTACGTGAGATGTCTCTTTGGGTTCGGCGCGCGGCTCGATCCCGACCTGAGTGCTGCCGGCGATGCTCACCGGCGTTGCGGAGCCTTCGTACGATCGGGCGACGGCCCCACGAGATCGATGGACCGGTCGAAACGATCAGTTCCGATGGGCTGAAGGTGAGGATCCGAGCCGCTCGCTGGGTGCTTCGCAGCCGGCTCGCGGAGCGTCCGAACCTGTACCTGCCGCTCGCGCGCCTCAAATATCGAGACTCGGTGTTGAACGACGCGACGGAGCTCGTGATCGATGGCTTCACCCGGTCCGCCGTGACCTTCGCCACCACCGCGTTCCAGATGGCGCAGGATCAGCCGGTACGGGTGGCTCACACCCTGCACTCGGCGGGGCATCTCATCGCGGCCGCGCGCCGGGGGCTACCGACCCTCGTCACGATCCGCGAGCCGGATGAGACCGTTCTGTCAGCCGTGATCAGAGAGCCATACATCTCTCTCCATCAGGCCCTCACGGCGTACACCCGCTTCCACACGAAGATCGAGCCGTACCGTTCGCGCTTCGTGATCGGGACGTTCGACGAGATCACCGACGACTTCGGCCGCGTGGTCCATAGGGTCAATGAGCGATTCGCGACGCGCTTCCGCGAGTTCGAGCACACCGATGCCAGCGTCAACGAGTGCTACGCCATCATCGAAGATCGGGCGCGGCGGCCGCCCTGGTCGACAGCGCTGGGCGAGTTCGAGTGCGGGATCATCGGCATCGACGAATACCGGAGGACGGTTGCGAGCTACCGGGAGAGAGGCGATGTCCCGACGCTCGCGATGCCGGAGCGGCGCGTGCAACGACCATCGCCGGAGCGCGCCAACTTGAAGGAGGGCCTGCGGGCGGCGCTGGAGAACCCGCGCCTCGACGGTCCTCGCTCTCGCGCTCGGAGCGCGTACGAGGCGATCGCCTTCCGATAGTCGCGCGCTATCGAGTGAACTTGATCCTGCCGCGCTTCTTCGCCAGGAGCCATGCGGGGTTCCGGGCGTTGAGCCGAAGACTCAGCACCTTGCCGTGCACGAACCCCATGAGATCGTGTCCGCCGTTCTTCTCCTGGACCATGCGGCTCTCCCGATCCATCGCGTCCGAGTCGAGCGACAGCTGCGCCGGATGCAG
>CAZDXK010000035.1:0-10051 GCA_964509215.1 uncultured Actinomycetes bacterium
CCGATCATGGACGCGATCGTCGTGGTCTTCCCGGTCCCGGTCGGCCCGGTGATCAGCACGAGCCCGCGCGGCGAGTCCGCCAGCGTCCTCATGACCTCCGGCAGACGGAGCTCCTCGAACGTCGGAATCTCCGAGCGCACGCGACGGATGGCCAGCCCGACGACGCCGCGTTGACGGAACACGTTCACCCTGAACCTTCCGACCCCGGCGAGCGTGACCCCCAGGTCGGCCTCGCTGGACGCTTCGAACTCGCGCTTCTTGTGATCCGACATCAGCTCCATCCCGAACGCCTCGGTATCGCTCGGTGTGAGGGCGGGGAACGACGTGGGCTGGAGGTCGCCGTCGATACGGATGAACGGGACGTTGCCGACCTTGATGTGCAGATCGCTCGCGCCGCGCTCCACCGCGTATCGGAGCAGCTCGTTGATCTCCATCCGCCTCTCTCTTTCCTTGGCCTTCCTCGGGCCACGCCGATACGCGACACGCCGTTCGTGCCTACGCCACATCATCGGCACGTTGGTGCGTCTCCCAAAGCCACAGTTCCGTACTCGGTCATGGGTCTGGCGACTCGGTCATGGGTCTGGCGAGCGCGTCCCGGACGCCTAGAATCCCCGCGATGACGGCCTCGATCGCTCCCGGAGACGAACGGTGACCGCGGGCCGCTCGCCTCGCAAGCGGCGGCGCCAGGGATCGGCCACCCCGGCGGCCGGCACGCCGAAGGACGCCTCCGAAGGCGCCCCGAGCGGCGGCGGCTCCAGGGGCAAGAGCGGTTCGAGAACCAGCCGCGGTGGAACCCGCAAGGCGCCTCGCAAGACGGAGACCCGCACGGAGGTATCGGCCGGTGGGGTCGTCTACCGCCGCGGACCCGACGGCGTCGACGTGGTGCTCGCCGCCAGACGGACCCGTCGAGGCGACCTGGCTTGGGGACTCGCCAAGGGCGGTATCGAGGCCAACGAGTCTTCCGAGGAAGCGGCCGTCCGCGAGGTCCGCGAGGAGACCGGGATCGAGGCGGAGATCGAAGCGTCGCTCGGTGAGACCCGCTACTTCTACGTGTGGGAAGACGTCCGCATCCGCAAGACCGTGCACTTCTTCCTGATGCGTGCGACCGGGGGCGATCCGAACGACCGTGACGACGAGATGGAGGACGTACAGTGGTTCCCGCTGGAGCGGGCCTCGAAGCGCGCCGCCTATCGCGGTGAGCGCGAGGTGCTCGATCGCGCGGCCGAGATCCTGCGCTGAACTCCGAGCTTCCCTGCCGGGCGGACCTCTGCCGATACGATGAGGCGCCGCCATGACCATCTGCCGGGCCGTACGAGCCCTCCTCACGCTCGCGATCTTCCTGGTCACGACATTCGTGACCGCTCCGTCGGGGCGTGCGCAGGACACGGTGCCGGTGACCCTCAGGCTCGTGTCGCAGACGCCCTGGAGCACGCTGACAGACCCCGTGCTCCAGGTCGCGATCCGTGCCGACAACTCCGGAGCAGAACCGATCGACGATCTCACGCTCGGTGTGACGATCGGCGCGCCCGTCCGGTCGCGGACCGCATACGAGACGTCGCTCACCTCGGGACCCGAGCTGCCGATCTTCGCGGTGACGCTCCCAGAGAAGGACGTGCTGGAGCCGGCCGGAACTCGTCGGTTCCGTACGTCGGTTGACCTGTCGACCATCGGCGGCATCAGCCGGACCGACTCGTTGGTCTACCCCCTGCGGATCGATCTTCGGAGCGGCGGCTCCCAGATCGCCGTGTTGGACTCGGCGGCGATCTTCCTGGTCCGGGACCCCGAGGTCCCGCTCCTCGTCTCCACGACCATCGAGCTGACGGCGCCCCCCGCGTTCGATCCGGACGGACTCCTGGTCGACAGCGGGTTCGAGACATCCGTCGCTCCGACCGGATCCCTCGGAGCGGAGGTGGCCGCGCTCGGCCGGCTGGCGAGCGAACAGCAGCTCAGCCCCGTCGACCTGGTCGTGCAGCCGTCGCTGCTCGATCAGCTCTCCAGGATGGCGGACGGATACCAGCGGGTCGATGGCAGCGAGGTCGAGAGCGGTGCCGGCGGTGCGGCGCGTGCCTCCGAGTTGATCGCCGAGCTTCGACGGGCGGCAGCGTCCCCACTGGTCCACGTCACGGCGATGCCCTTCTCAGCTCCGACGATCCCCTCGTTGCTCTCGAGCGGTCTCTCTTCTGATCTCGCCACCCAGCAGGCTGCGGGGCGCGAGATGGTGCAGGAGATCCTCGGGGTCGATCCCGAGACCACCGTCGTCCGACCTCCCGGGGGGGCGCTGGACGACGCAGCGGTCTCTGCGCTCGCGGCGCTCGGAGCCTCGACGATCCTCGGGAACGCCGACACCGTGGAGCGTCCGCCGCAGCCGAAGGAGTTCGCACCGCCGCCCACCGCGACGCTCGCGGTCGGTGGCCAGACCGTCGACGTGGTACTTCCCGATACCGGCACACAGGCGTTGCTCTCCCAACCAGGGTTCCTCGACGACCCGGTCAGGGCGGCCCAGGCGACGCTCGGTGAGCTGGCCACGATCTGGCGGGAACAGCCAGTGCCGTCGGCTCCCCGTGGGATCAGCCTGCTGCTGCTCGCAGGATCGCCGGCACGGTTCTGGGGCGCGTTCCTCGGACGGCTGGCGTCCGCCCCGTTCCTGCGGTCCGTCGCCGCGAGCGACCTGGTCAGACATGTTCCTCCGCCCGCAGCGCCAAGCGCGATCGTGTCGTCCTCGACGGAACGTTTCTCCCCCGCCTACGTCGAGGCGATCAAGCGCTCCCGGCGCGACCTCCTAGCGTTCCGATCGATGCTCGTGGCACCGACCCCACTCCCCGACCGACTCGGGCGCAGCCTGCTCTACGCCGAGTCCGCCACGTATCTCGGCAACGAGACCGCGGGACAAGCGTGGATCGAACATGTGAGCCTGGTGACCCACGACGTGTTCTCCCGCGCGGTTCCGGACACGAGCCAGGTCTTCACGTTCCTGTCCGAGACGGCCTCGATCCCTTTGCGCATGGGCGACCCCGGCACCCTCCCCATCCGGTTCACCCTGCAGCTCCGTTCGAATCGGTTCCGGTTCCCCGGCGGCGATCGGCAGGTGGTCACGCTCACCCACCCGAACCAGATCGTGACGTTCGAGGCCACCGCGCTCGCATCGGGCCAGGGCACGATCCAGGTCGTGCTCCGCGCCCCGTCGGGCAGAGCCATCCGACAGACGACGCTCACCGTTCGTTCGCGCTCGGTGAACCGCATCGCTCTGCTGGTGACGGCGGCGGCGGCACTCGTCCTCGTCGGTCTCTGGTCGAGGAGGTTGTTCAAACGTCCGACGAACTAGCGCCCGATCCGGGCGAGCTGCCGATCGATCCGCGGAGCGCGTTCGTTCGCGACACCGCGCTGATGTCGGTGGGCACGACGTTGTCGCGCATCACGGGATACCTCCGCCTGTCGGCGCAGGCGGCGGCGCTCGGCTTCAGCGCGCTGGGCAACACGTACTCGACCGCCAACACCACACCGAACATCGTGTACGAGCTGGTGCTTGGCGGGATCCTCACGTCCGTCTTCGTGCCGGTCTTCGTCGAGTGGCTCCAGACCCATGGTCGCGCGGAGGCGTGGCTCGTCGCTGACCGGATCCTGACCTTGGCACTCGTGGTCCTGGCGGCCGTCGCGGTCCTCGGCGCCGTCTTCGCGCCGCAGATCATCCGGCTGTACCTGTCGGCATCCGAGGCATCCAACAAGGAGGCACAGATCGAGCTGGGCGCGTTCTTCCTCCGATGGTTCATGCCCCAGATCGTCTTCTACGGTGTCGGCGCGGTCGCGACCGGGCTGCTCCAAGCCGAACGGCGGTTCGCCGCGCCGATGTTCGCACCGATCCTCAACAACCTCTCGGTGATCGCCACGTTCGGCATATACGCGCTGCTGCTCGGGGACGGGACAGCCTCCGTCGCAAGCATCACGGTCGCCGAGAAGTCGGTCCTTGCCGCGGGGACCACGTTCGGGGTCGCCGCAATGACCCTCGCCCTGTGGCCCTCGCTGCGGCGGCTGGGCTTTCGCTGGCACGTCCGCTTCGATTGGAACCACCCGGCGGTGCGCCGCCTCGGCAAGCTCGCGGTCTGGGTCGTGGTCTACGTCGTGGCGAACCAGCTCGCGTACGTCGCGATCATCGTGTTCACGGGGACGTTCCCTCCCGACGGCTACCAGGTCTACGCGAGCGCGTTCATCCTCTTCCAGCTGCCCCATGCGATCGTGGCGGTGTCCATCTTCACGGCGCTCCTTCCGTCGATGTCGGGCCGATGGGCGGATCGCGACCTTGAGGCACTGCGTGGGCTGTTCTCTCGTGGCGTCCGCAACACCGTCGTGGTGATCGTTCCGGCAGCCCTCGGCTACATCGCCATCGCTCTTCCCATCGTCCGCCTGCTGCTCCAACACGGCCGCGCGCTGCCGGCCGACGCCGAGGACATCGCGAGGACCCTGCAGGCGTTCGCGGTCGGCCTCCCGTTCTTCTCGGGCTTCCAACTGCTCACTCGGACGTTCTATTCGATGCAGGACACACGTACGCCCGCGCTCGTGAACGTGGCTGCGGCGATCGTGAACCTGGCCGCGAACTTCGTCTATCTGGCGCTCGGGTGGGGCCTGCCCGGTCTCGCGCTCGGCCACGCCACCTCCTACGTGTTCGCGACGGTGGTATGCCTGGTGGTGCTGCGCAAGCGATTGGGGGGGATCGACGGAGCCCGGATCCTGGCGACACTCGTGCGCGTGATCCCCGCCTCGCTGCTGGCTTCGGGTGCGGCGCTCCTGGCGTCGCGGCTCATCCGGCACGCGTTCGGCTCCGATACCGGCAACCTCAGCCGTCTGGCGGAGGTGTCCGGAGGGGTTGTCGCGGGCCTGCTTGTGTTCGCGATATCGACGCTTATCGTGAAGATCGACGAGGCCGATGCGCTGAAAGACGCCGTGCTCAGGAGGATCCGTCGATGAACCCAACTCACGATCGGCTCCGAGGTGGCCAGACGGGCGCCGTCGGGATGATGATCGTCATCTGGCTCGTGATCGTCGTCCTGCTGGGCGTCACGGCCATCGACGCCGGGTCCATCGCGTTCACCAAGTTCCGTCTCGCCGACGTCGCGAGCGCCGCGTCCACGCAGGCGGCCAATGCCTTCCGGGCGAGCCCCAACGTCGCGGCCGCCTGTCAGGCGGCCGTGACCTCCGTCGCGGCGGACGACGCCTCGGCGAAGCTGACGAAGAAGGGCTGCGTGGTCAACCCCCAGACGGGCGCGGTGACCATCACCGTCCGCAAAGAGGCCAAGACGATCATCGCCGGCCGTCTCGGCTTCACCAAGCACTTCACCAGGGTGAGCACCACAGAGACCAACGGGCCGACCACCCTGTAGCGTTGTCGCGAGTGACCGAACCCGAACGCGACGAGGACCTTGTCGGCAGGTACCTCGCGGGAGACGAACGAGCCTTCTCCATCCTCGTCGAACGCCACCAAACGCGGGTCTTCAACGTGGCCTTGCGGGTCCTGGGCAACCCCGAGGACGCACGCGACGCGGCGCAGGACGCGTTCGTCTCCATGCTGCGCAAGCTCTCGCAGTTCCGCGGAGAGTCCGCGTTCACAACGTGGCTCCACCGGGTGACCGTGAATTCCTGCTACGACATCCTGCGCAAGCGTCGTCGCCAGCCGATGCTCAGCCTGGTCGGCGATGAGGACGACCCGCTCCCCGAGACCGGCCCGCCGGTCGCCGATCACGCAGACGCCACCGTCGATTCGATCGATGTTTCGCGCGCGCTGCAACTGATCCCCGAGGAGTACCGCGTGACCTTGGTCCTGGCGGACATCCAGGACCTGCCGTACGAGGAGATCGCTCGCGTCCTCGACGTTCCCGTCGGAACGGTCAAGTCCCGCGTCCATCGAGGACGGATCGCGCTGGCTCGGGCGATGGGCCTGGATGGCCCGAGCCGGGAACCGACCTCGGCCCCGCGGCCGTCGGAGAAAGAGTCATGACGCATCCCGAAGAGCTCCTCGCCGGCTACGTCGACGGCACCCTGTCTGTGGAAGAGCGGGCTGCCGTCGAGACGCATATCGCGGGGTGCGCGACATGCAGCCGGGAGACCGCGCTGGCCACGGGCGCCCGGTCGGCGCTACGGTCGCTGGCGGAGATGCCGGCGCCCCCTGACGTCGCGAGGCGGGCGCTCGAGGAGGCGGGGGTCGTTCGGCGATCTGCCGGCGGTGGAACCCCTCGTTGGTACCGGGTCGGCGGCATCGCCGCGGCCGCCGCCGCGGGGCTCCTGGTGGTCACGCTGGTCCTGCCTCGCATCGGCCAGGGCGAGGGTTCCGGTGCCGATGCCGCCCGTGAGAAGTCCCAGGAGCCCGCCGGTGACTCTCGTGAGGCGACCGCCCTGGCCGCCTCCGCGATCGAGATCCGGCACGTGAACTACGACGACACATCACTGGCTGCCCTCGTTTCGCCGCTCCAAGGCGACACGGCCGGCGGGGGCGGGGTCGGCACCGCTGAGGCTCCTGCCTCCCCCGTGTACGGGAGCCAAGCGCAGACCGACGAGGCGCTCGCGTGCATCTCCGAGTCGGTGCCGGACGAGACCGGGCGTCTCCAGAGCCTCATCCGGGCACGGTTCGACGGAACTCCTGCGTACCTGGCGGTGTTCCTGGAAGGCCCCGGCGCCGGTCAGCCGGACGACTCGGTTACGGTCTGGGTCCTCGCCACCGAGGACTGCCGGATCCTCTCCTTCTCGTCCGCGCAGCTGTAGCCGCGACCTCGTCCGCGCAGCTGTAGCCGCGACCTCGTCCGCGCAGCTGTAGCCGCGACCTCGTCCGCGCAGCTGTAGCGACGGCGGGAATAGGCGGGTGTTTCTGCCTATGGGAGGATTGGACGCGCTATGACGGATACGCGCAACGTGATCGTGGTCGGATCGGGTCCGGCGGGGTATGCCGCCGCCCTGTATGCGGCCCGCGCCAACCTCACTCCCCTCGTACTCAAGGGCCTGGATGCCGGCGGACAGCTGATGCTGACGACGGACGTCGAGAACTACCCGGGCTTCGTCGACGGGATCCTCGGCCCCGAGCTGATGGAGCAGATGGAGAAGCAGGCGGAGCGCTTCGGCTCCGAGGTCTTGCCGGTGCACGTCACGCGCGTCGACCTCTCCAGCCGCCCCTTCGGGGTGTGGGCCGGCGATCAAGAGTGGCGAGCCAAGACGCTGATCGTCGCCACCGGGGCCAGCGCGAAATGGCTGAACGTCCCCGGTGAGGAGAAGCTCCGAGGGCGCGGCGTGAGCGCCTGCGCCACCTGCGACGGCTTCTTCTTCCGCGACCGCGAGCTGGTGGTGGTGGGAGGCGGCGACACCGCGATGGAGGAGGCTACGTTCCTCACGAAGTTCGCCAGCAAGGTGACGATCGTGCATCGCCGCGACGAGTTCCGCGCCTCGCCCATCATGGTCGACCGCGCGCTCGCGAATCCCAAGATCGAGGTGGTCTGGGACACAGTAGTGGACGAGATCCTCGGAGACGACGCCGTCACGGGCGTGACGCTCCGCCACGTGGGAACGGGCGAGCAGCGCGGATTCGATACCGACGGTGTCTTTATGGCCATCGGCCACACACCCAACACGACGCTGTTCGAGGGGCAACTCAAGCTCCAGGACGGCTACGTACTCGTGGAGGAGCCGCGCACCGCGACGAACGTGCCCGGGGCGTTCGCCGCGGGAGATGTTACCGACACGATCTACCGGCAGGCCGTTACCGCCGCGGGGCAGGGTTGCAAGGCGGCGATCGACGCCGAGCGTTTCTTGGAAGCCGAAGCCCACGCCTCAGGATGACCGGGAATCCCGCGCGTACAGGCGACGTTGCAACCCTGGCGGTACCCGCGCCGATCCGAGCGAGGGTTCGCCTCGAAAGGAGCGGCACCAGATGGCCAACATCGGCAGCGTGAGCGACGCAGAGTTCCAGACGAACGTCCTCGATTCCGAGGTTCCCGTGCTCGTCGATTTCTGGGCGGAGTGGTGCGTGCCGTGCCACATGGTTTCTCCGGTGGTCGAAGAGATCGCCTCCGAGAAGGGAGAGGCCCTGAAGGTGGCGAAGCTCAACATCGACGACAACCCGGAGGCCACCCGAACGTACGGAGTCATGAGCATCCCCTCGCTGATCTTGTTCAAGGGCGGCAAGGAGGTCGCGAGAGTGGTCGGCGCCAAGCCCAAGGACGCGATCCTCAAGGACGTCGAACCACACCTGGAGCCACAGCCAGCGGTCTGACCCCCGGCTCCACCGGCACGGTTGCCGCACCCGGCGGGGCAGCGGAGACTGGGGCGCGTGCGTACCTTCATCCTCCATGACCACGGTGCCGAAGTTCGCGACATCCAACAGCGACTGATCGCGCTCGGCGGGCACCTCGATCCCGCAGAGCTCGACGGCACGTTCGGACCGTCGACCCACGCCGCCGTCCGCGCCTTCCAGGAGCGCCGCAGCCTTCGCGTCGACGGCCGGGTCGGGCCCGACACGTGGGGGCAGCTCGTCGAGGCCGGCTATCACCTGGGTGACCGCACCCTTTACCTGCACTCTCCGCTTCATCGTGGAGACGACGTCCGCACCCTCCAGCGGAAGCTGAACGGGCTCGGGTTCGATGCGGGCAAAGAAGACGGCCTCTTCGGGTCGCTTACCGACCGGGCCGTGCGGGAGTTCCAGCGTAACGTCGGCGAAGAGTCCGACGGGATCGTCGGCATCGAGACCATCTCGACGCTGGAGCGGATGCGCCCGACGGAATCGGGCCCCGGTCGTGCGATGGTGAGGGAAGCCGAATCCGTGCGCGCGATGCGTTCGTCGATCGAGGGCCAGGTGGTCGCCATCGACGCCGGGCGGGGCAGGCTGGCCGACGACGCATTCGAGCAGCGGATCGCCGCGGCCCTCGCCGGCGAGCTGGCGGCGATGGGCGCGAAGACCGTGGAGCTGGAGGGAGACGAACGGGCGGGCCCCTCGGCGCTGGCGCGCGAGGCGAACGAGCTGTCGGCGACGGCCTGCATCTCCCTGCAGGTCGCGGCCGTCGGCTCGCGAGCGGGAGGACCGGCGTGCGCTTACTTCGGGAGCGCGTCAACCCATTCCCCGGCGGGCAAGCGACTGGCCGAGTTGGTACTGGAGGAGCTCGGGCGTGAGCTCGGATCCTCGGGACGCCTGGAGCGGCTCACGGACGCGATCCTACGCGAGACGCGGATGCCCGCCGTGCAGATCCAGCCGTGCGTGACAACGGCTGCCGACGTCCCACGGATCGCACGCGCCATGTCCGACGCGCTCCGTCGGTTCTTCGCCGGCTGACCCGAACCGCTCCGCGGGACCTACATGCGGTTTCGGCGGGCCAAGAGCGCGAGCACGAGTCCGAGCAGCGCCCCAGAGACCAGCGCCTTGATCGCGCGTTGCCGCTCGGTCGGGGCGATCCGCTCCTGCAACACGGCGACTATGCTACCCGTCGTACGCTTCTGCTTGATGATCGAGGGCCGAGAGGGCGTCACGTGGAACCACTGGCTCGCGCTCGCGTGTACCGCCGAACGATCGGGGTTCGAGGGCGCTCTTCCGTTCGGAGCGCTCCTTCAGCTCGGATCACTACTTCAGCGCACGAGGCGTGGGCGGGCGCGGCTCCGACGCGAGGGCGCTCCTCGGCGCCCTCGCCGCGAGGACCGAACGCGCCGGTCGGGAACCCTCGTGTCGCCGGTGACGTTCCGGCTTCCGTCCGTGCTCGCGAAGTCAGCCGCGACCGTCGATGAGATCCCCGGCGGCCGCGTCGAGATCGAGATGCTTGAACCGCCTGCCACACAAGTCTTTCCGAAGGTGCAAGGGTGACGCTCTCCTTGCCCGCCGCGCCGTCGGACCCAGACCTCACAGGCGACGAGCGTCTCCTCCTCACGCAATTCCTCGACTACCAGCGGGCCGTCCTCTTGCGCAAGGTCGGCGAGCTCGACGACGATGGCCTGCGCCAGGTGATGACCCCGTCGGGTCTGACGCTGCTCGGCATGCTGAAGCATCTGGCGTACGTCGAGCGCTGGTGGTTCCGCATCGCGTTCGCGGGGGAGG
>CAZDXK010000036.1:0-10005 GCA_964509215.1 uncultured Actinomycetes bacterium
CTCCTCCCGTGACGAAGATGAACTTCGGTTGCGATCTCACCACGGGTTGCGAGCCTAGCAGACGCTCCCGACACGCCGCCGGAGTTCGGGTCTCGAACTTCCCCGAGAGGGCATCTTCCTCATGTCGTCCCCTCGGTTCCTTGGCGTCCGAGCGCGTCGAACCAACGCAGCGGCGGGACAGCCTCGATCACCCGGGACAGCGTGACCGTTTCGGCGACGGCGTTGATGGCGACGGCGACGGCGGCGGCGAGCACCACGCCCCACCCGGGGAGCACCACGTAGAGGCCGAGCCCGATCGTGAAGCCGAGGAGGTTCGCACCGCCGTCCCCGAGCATCGCTCGTTCGTTGAGGTCGAACCACAGCGCGGACGCGGACCCGAGCGCGACGCCCGGGAGCGTCGGCAGCAAGGCAACATCCACCATCGCGAGGCCCAGAAGAACGACGAGCCCGGACTTGATCGCCCGACCCGGACGCACGTCGAGCCCGTTCCAGACGTTGGCGCACGCCGCGACCAGGACAACGCCCGCCACACGGACCCCTCCGGATCCGCCCGGCTGCAGGGCGATCGACACCATAGCCGCCGCCACGATCACGATCACCTTGACGATGCCCGTGCTCATGTGACCCGACGCCAGCGCACGCAGGTGGTTGCGAAGACCTCGGGGGCCTGCCGGGGCAAGGTCGTCGACCAGACCCGCCGAGAACACGAGCAGCGTAGCCCCGAGGGCTCCCCACCCCGCCCGGGTCACGGACGCCGGCCGGCTGGTTACCGCGACCACGCCCACCGACGCGACGGCAGCCAGCGCGAGCCAGATGCCCAGCGTCCGAGGTACGAGCAGTCCTCGGTGGTTCTCGACGGCGAGGCGCCTGGTCCTCACCGCAGACGCATCGCTCTCAGCGCGGCGGCGCGCGCGATATGCAACCCCTGCCGCCCGCGGTGCGCGAAGCCTCGGAGCGTTCGGCCGGTGGGGCGATGCGTGAGCCCGGGCACGGGGATCTCCACCACACGGAACCCGGCTCGGACCGAGTCGATCGTCATGGCCGTCTCCATCCCGAACCCACCTGCGATCGGTCGAACGGTGGCGAGGCAGCTCGCCGTGATCGCGCGCTGGCCGGAGAGCGGCGCCTCGGGTCGATAGTGCGACAGCAATCGGATGGCCGTCGCCGACCCTCGTCTGACCATCCCCATACCGCCACCGGACTGCGGCGGGAACATGGCGACCGCCATGTCGGCGCGCCCGGACAGCACGACGTCGAGCAGCGTGCCCAGACCCTCGGCGCTCGACCCCAGGTCGGCATCGGCGAACAACCACACGTCGGCCGCCGGCAGCCGGTCCAGCGCGCCCTCCATAGCCCCGCCCTTCCCCGCGTGGCCGCGGATCCGCAACACCGTGGCACCTGCCGTGAGCGCAGCCGCAGACGTCGCGTCCGACGAGCCGTCGTCAACCACCACGACCTCGTCGAGGGGCAGCCTGCGGAGCGCCTCCACCGTCCGTCCCACGGTGTCCTCCTCGTCGCGTGCAGGGACGAGGGCGACGATCCTGAAGGCGGCGTTCGTCATCCCGCCGAAGGGAGGAGTCGCGTCGCGCCGTCCTTCACGCCGTAGTCGCCTCCGCTTCCGACCGTGAGGGCTCCTTCCAGCCCCAACACCATGGCCGAGGCTCCGATGGGAAGGTCGACGTTGTCCACGGTCACGAGAGGCGCCAGCGACGAGTCGTCGACGCTTGAGCGGAGGTCGGCGACGAAGCCGTCGTCGGACGCCAGGCTCTCTGCGGCCCCGGAGACCACGCCGGCCGAGACGAGCTCGGTGACGAATGGCTGCATGAACAGAGCCGACGGTGGGGAGAGCTGGTCGACGGTCCCGCCACCGACGACGACCACCATCTGGCCGCGACCGCCGATGTCCTTCAACGTCGAGTCGGAGATGTCCGGCGCCGAGGACGTGAGGAAGCCCTGCGAGAGCAACTCACCGAGAGGATCGGGCCGCCCCGACAGGTCGCTCCCGGGGTCCGTCGCGAGGCGTTGGGCGAGCGATCGCGCGGCCTCGGGCGCGAGCAGCTCGGACGAGGTTGTCGACGACAGTCCCAGAAGGGCCGCCAGCTCGCGCTGCGCTGCGGGGGTCTCGCCGGACATCGTCGGACGCACGGTGAGGGTTGTCAGGATCTCGGCGCCGGACAGCTCGAGCGCCCGTCGCGTCTCGGCGATCGCCTGGGCGTCCACGCCTTCTTCCGTCACGACGACGACCAGCTGCCCGAGCAGGGCGTCGCCGACGAGGTACGGCATCGCTTGATCGCCGAACGTGCTTGTCGCGTCCAACTGCGACTCCAGATCCTGTTTCTCCTGCAAGAGGTCCCGTACGTCTTGCTTCAGCCCGTCCGTCTGGTTGTTCAGGTTCTTGACGAGGCCGGGGTTGATCACCGTCGTCCCCACCACCACGCCAAGCCCGAGCGCGAGGAAGATCGCCATGATCGAGACGAGGTGATACCGCCAGGGGATCACACGAGCCCCTTCAGATGGATGAACCATTCGCGCACATGCTCGAACGCGAGGTCGAAGAAGAGGCGAACCGACGGAGAGATCGCCGCGACGACGATGAGCATGGTCAACAATGCCGAGCCGATCAGCAGGAACGTGTCGCGCGCTCGTAGTCGCGAGTTGCCGTAGATCCGGGACACGCCCTTCGCGTCGACGAGGATCTCACCCACCCGCAGCCGCACGAGGAACGTGCTGCTCATCCCGCTCCTGCCTTTGTCGAGGAACTCGCGAAGGTTGCCGTGTGTACCGACGGCCACGATCAGTTCCGCGCGCTTCTCGTGCGCGAGGAGGAACGCCACGTCCTCGCTCGTCCCCGCCGAGCGCACGGTGGTGTATGGGACGCCCAGCTGGTCCAGGCGCGCTCCCCCTGGCGCACGGCCATCGGTGTACGCGTGCAGGACGAGCTCGGTCGCCGGCCGGCGCCGGGGTCGCTCCAGGGCGAGCTCCAGCGCGTGATCCGAGACGCTGTCCATGTCGCCCAGGATCAGATCGGGAACGTAACCCTCGTCGAGGAGCGCGTCGGCGCCGCCGTCCACGCCGACGAGCACCGGCCGGATGTCTCGGATGTATGCCCGGAGCGCGCCCAGGTCCTCGCGGTAGCTGTACCCCCGGACCACCACGAGGACGGGCCGGCCGGCCAGCTCGTGACGAAGCTCCGGGAGACCCGATCCTCCGAAGAGCAGGTCGCGTTCCTCTTGCAGGTACTCGAGGGTGTTCCTCGCGAAGCTCTCGAACCGCTGTCCGAGCGAGTCCTGAGCGCTCTCCATGTCGCGGAGAACCGAGGCACGGCTCTGGAGGAGCCCGACCCCGGCGAGCCGATCGCCCACGAACAATCGGTCGCCCGACAGCCGCAGGAGGTCCCCCTCGCTCACCTTCGACATGAGGAGCGGCCCGACGCGGTCGATCAGCGGGATCCCCGCCTCCATCAGGATCAGCGGCCCGAGGTTGGGATACCGGCCGCTGATCGACGCGGAGGCGTTCACCACCGCTGCCACGCCTGCGGCCACCAGCCCTTCGGCCGCGACACGGTCGAGGTCCTCGTGGTCGATCACCGCGATGTCCCCGGCCTGGGCCCTGGGCACGAGGTCCTTGGTTCGTCGATCGACGCGCGCAACGCTCGCCTCTCCCCCGTGCCTACTCGACCAGCGGCGCGAGCCTCGGGTCTTGGACGTGGACGTGTTGGGCTCCCTTCCGATCATGGCCTCCGCCGGCCCCGTCCGTGCGATCGTGCCCGCGTCGGGTCCGACGGGAGATGCGCTCTCGACCCGTCCTCGCGGCGGGTCACACTGGAGGGTAGCCCACACATGCGGTGGTCGCGCAACCCACCTCGGGAGCTTGATATCCGGACTATCCCGCCTGCGCGCCTCGCGAGGCCGATGCCGTCGCCAGGAGCTCTTCGGCGTGTGTGACGGCGCCTTCGCTTCCCGTGAGACCGGCCAGCATGCGCGACAGCTCATGGATGCGTTCGCCGTCTGAGAGCACGCGCACCGTCGCGGTCCCCGACCCCTTCTCGACCAGGATGTGGCGGTCGGCGAAGCAGGCGATCTGGGGAAGATGGGTGACGACCAACACCTGTCGGCTCTCGGCTAGGTGCGCGAGACGCCGGCCGACGGCGAGTCCCGCCTCTCCTCCGATCCCCGCGTCGATCTCGTCGAAGACGAGCGTGGGGACGTCGTCGAGATCGGCCATCACGCTCCGGCATGCCAGCATCGTGCGGGAGAGCTCCCCACCCGACGCCGTCTTGGCGAGGGACGACGCCCTCTGCCCCGGCGACGGCGACAGTTGGAGCTCGACCCGCTCCGATCCTGCTGGTCCAAGCTCGGGCGCCGGATCCAGCTCGACCCTGAGCGTCGCGCCGGGCATGCCAAGCTGGTGCAGCTCGCGTTCCAGCGCCGCCGCGAGGGCGGGGGCCGCTTCGGCCCGGCTTCGCGTGACGACCCCGGCCCGCTCTTGCAGGTCGGCCTGGAGTCGATCCGCTTCTTCCCCCAGCTCCGCCAGCCGCTCGTCGGCCGTGGCCAGCGTGGCAAGCCGCGAGGAAGCCTCCTGGAGGAACGCAAGAACCTCCGCCTCCGTGGCCCCGTATCTACGTTGCAGTCCCTTGAGCACCGAGAGGCGTTCGCGGATCTCCTGGAGCCGATCGGGATCCGCGGACAGGCCCTCCCGGTAGTCCCGGACGTCGCGCGCAAGCTCGGCGAGCTCGGTGGACAGGCTCCGCGCTCGCTCGGCCAACGCTTCCGCGCGGGGATCGAGCCGGGCCGCGTCGGCGAGCGCGTTCGCGGCACCGGCTGCCGCATCGGCGATCGAGCTTTCGCCGGAGAGCGTCGTGCCGGCCTCCGCGGCTCGCTCCAACAGCCGTTCGACATGGGCGAGCCTCGCCTCCTCTGTCGTCAGGCGGTCGCTCTCGCCGGCCCGCGGGTCCACAGCCTCGATCTCTCGCACCTGGTATGCCAGGAGATCCAGCTCCCGCTCGCGCTCACGCGACGCCGCGGCAAGGCTGTCGAGAGCCGCCGTAGCGGCGCGCCATCGCTCCCACGTGGCGCGGTATGCGGCGAGCGAGACCATATGGGCATCGCCGGCGAACCGGTCGAGGAACCGCGTCTGCGTGGCGGACGACAATAGACGCTGCCCTTGATGCTGCCCGTGCACCTCGACGAGCGAGCCGCCGAGGTCCGCGAGCGTGGACGCGGTCGCGAGCTGTCCCCCGACGCGCGCGGCGTTCTTCCCGTCGGTGCTCACCGACCGAGCCAGCAGGACCTCCCCGTCCTCCGACCAGTCGGCGGCGCTCTGCGTCGCATCGAACCGCGCCTGGACACGGGCGGCGTTCGCACCGTCGCGGACGAGCGAGCTGTCTGCTCGAGCGCCCAACGCGAGCGCCAACCCCACCGTCACCATGGTCTTGCCTGCGCCGGTCTCGCCCGTGAGGACGTTCAGGCCGGCGTGCAGGTCGAGGTCGAGGTCGTCGATGACCCCGAGACCGCTGATGTGCAGCTCTCGCAGCACGCGCCGATCCTATCCGGCGGTTCCGACATCGCCTTCGTCCCCGTCCGTCGGATCGCCCGGCAATTCGAACTTGTCACGGACGCGCGCGAGGAACGGCGGAGCAGCGGCGCGGCGGACCAGCCGAGCCGGTCGCTCCGCGGCCCCGATCCGCGCGCGGCTCCCCACCGGCAGCTCGACGCTCTCGCGGCCGTCCGCCGAAAGGAGGCCTGGCTCGTCCCCCACGACCTCCAGGACCACCTGCTGGTCGGCGCCCAGGACGAAGGATCGGTCGAACACCATATGCGCGGCGATCGGCGTGAGCACCAGACAGCGCACCTCCGGGCTCACGATCGGACCGCGAGCTGAGAACGAGTACGCGGTCGAACCGGTCGGCGTGGCGACCACGACGCCGTCCGCGGAGAACGTCGTGACGTACTCCCCGTCGACCTCGACGGCCAGCCGGACGAGACGGTGTCGGGCGCGCTTCTCCACCATGATCTCGTTCAGGGCCCATTGGGCAACGAACTCGGCACCCCCCTCGGCGCACGCGGTCGCCGCCAGTCGCTCCTCGATGGAGGCGATGCCCGAGAGGGCGTCGCGGATGAGGCCGAGCGCCTCGTCCGGCTCGACCTCCGTCAGGAACCCGAGCCTGCCCACCTTCACCCCGAGCACGGGGCAGTCCAGCTCCGCGGCGACATGGGCACCCCTCAGGAACGTCCCGTCCCCCCCGACCGTCACGATCAGGTCCGCCACCGCACCATCGTCGGGGTCACGCGCCCGGACGACCGTCACGCCGGCGTCCCCCAGGGCGGCGCCGAGTGCCGCTGCCGCATCGACGGCGGCCGCGCGGCCTTCATGCACGATGAAGCCGACGACGCTCATCGTCGCTGTTCCTCCCCCTCCATCATGGTCACGTCCAGGTCGACCGGTGCATCATCCACCCCTCGGCGCCCGTGGAGCAGGAACTCCACGTTTCCCGCCGGACCTCGGAGCGGCGATGCGGCGACGCCCAGCACCCCGACGCGGTGAGTGCCGAACGCCTCGATCACCTCGACGAGGACCCGTCGCCACGTCCCAGGGTCGCGCACGACGCCGCCGCTTCCCACGTCCGCCGGTCCCGCCTCGAACTGCGGCTTGACCAGCGCCACGAACTCTGCATCGGGACGCGAGACGCGAACGAGCGCGGGCAGCACCGCCCGCAATGAGATGAACGAGAGGTCCGCGACGACGAGGTCGGGAACGAACGGCAGATCGGCGGGCCCGAGGCCTCGGACGTTCGTCCGTTCCATCACCGTGACCCGTGGATCGTTGCGGACCTCCCACGCCAGCTGGCCGTATCCCACGTCCACGGCCGCCACCCGGGCGGCACCTTCCTGCAACAGGCAATCGGTGAACCCGCCAGTCGACGCCCCCGCGTCGAGGCAGTCTCGGCCGCGCGGGTCCACGCCGAAACGGTCGAGCGCCGAACGAAGCTTCTCGCCTCCGCGGGAGACGAACCGCCTGGGTGGCCCTCTCAGCTCTACGGCGGCGTCGGGGGCCACGAGCGAGGCCGCCTTGGTGGCGGGACTCCCGGCGACGGTCACCAGCCCGGCGTCGACCGCGATCTGCGCTTCGGCACGGCTGTTCGCCAAACCTCGCCGAACGAGCTCCACGTCGAGCCGCCGGCGAGGCACGCTGGCGATCCTTACGATGCGGCGGTCGCCGCCGGCTTCGCGGCGGTCTTCTTCGCGGCGGACTTCTTCGCCGCCGACTTCTTCGCCGCCGACTTGCCGGACGCGGTCATGCCGGCGCGACGCTCCAGGTCTCGAACCCGCTTCTTGACGGCGTCCAGATCGGTCTGCGTCGCCACGCCCATCGACTTCATCTGCGAGGCGATCTCTCGCGAGATGACCTCCCTCAGGCGATCTCTGCTCCGCTGCGACCACTCCAGCAGGTCGGTCGCCACCTTCGAAACCTGATCCTTGGCGGTTCCCGGGTCGGACAGGCCCTTCGCGAGATCCTGGGCCTTCGCCGGGGTCAGGTTGCCGATCACGGCTTCGATCGTCTTGCGAACCTCTTCGAGCGTCGTCATGGGGAACTCCTTCGGTCGCGCACGTCGTACCGGCCCAGCATACCCCGGGTTCCGGGACCCCCCTCAGCGCGGCGGCGGCGCGGAGAGCGCGGAGAGATCCCGGGCCACGAACGTCGGCGCGATCGGCGACGCGGCGACGTCGTCGAGACCCGAGATCCCGGTGAGGACGAGGAGTGAGTCCCACCCAAGGGCGGCTGCGGCGAAGATGTCCGTCTCCAGACGGTCGCCTATCACGAGCGGCCTGCCACCACCGGCGCGATCGAGCGCCGACAGCATGATGGGCGCCTCCGGTTTGCCGAACACCTCGGCGCGGGCGCCGGTGGTCGTCTCCACGGCCGCGAGCAACGCCCCCGCCCCCGGCCAGTTCCCATCCCCGGCGGGGTACGACGCGTCGGCGTTCGTCGCCACCAGGGCCGCGCCGCGCTGCACGAGGAGCGACGCCCGGCGGAGCTTCTCGTAGTTCGCCTGGCGATCCCACCCCACGACGACGACCTCGGTCAGGTCCGCGTCGGCGCCGGCGATCGAGATGCCCGCGTCCCGCAGCGCGCGGAGGATGCCCTCCTCTCCCACGACGAACGCCTCGGACACACCTCGGGCGGCAAGATGCTCGGCCGTCACCATTGCCGACGTCTCCACCTCGTCGCCCGCGGCCGGGATACCGAGTCCGGTGAGATGGGCGGCCACCGCCTCGGGCGTCCTACCGGAGTTGTTCGTCACGAAGGCCACGCGCTTACCCGCAGCCCGCAGACGGGCGACGGTCTCCGGCGCGCCGGGAACGACCTCGGTTCCGCGATAAAGCACACCGTCGAGGTCGAAGAGGAACGCGTCGTACGCGTCCGACAGCGTGTCGATCACGACGTAGCCGGCCGGGGTCGTCGCGCCTCCGCGAGGCCGTCGCTGCTATACAAGGGTCATGCCTCGCGTCTTCCCGTTCGAAGCGTTGGTCTACGACGTGGCGGTCGCCGGCCCGCTGGATCGCGTGACGACGCCTCCCTACGACGTTATCAGTGACGCGCGGAGGCAGGAGTATCGGTCGGAGCCGTTCAGCATCGTGCAGATCGACCTGGGGACCGATGATGGCGAGGGTCGCTACGTCGAGGCGGGGGCACTCCTGCGTCGATGGGTCCACGAAGGCGTGCTCGTCCGAACGCAGCCTTCCTTCCACGCATATGAGATGCGTTCCTCCGCGACCGAGCGTGTCCGGGGGGTCTTCTGCGCCATGGAGCTGGAGGACTGGGGAGGCGGCGTCATGCCGCACGAGCAGACGATGGTGGGACCGGTCGAGGACCGGTTGCGGCTGCTCCGAGCCACCCACACGCACCTGTCCGCCGTGTACGGCACCGTCGCCGGTCCATGTCCCTCCCTCGAGGATCTCCTTGACGCAGCGACCGCAACTCCGCCCGACGCCGAGCTCGTGGACGCGCAGGGCGTGCGACATCGCGGCTGGACGATCCCCGGGGACGTGCCGATCGGCGACTGGCTCGCCGAAGAGCCGCTCCTGATCGCGGACGGCCACCACCGGTACACGACCGCTCTCGCGTATCGCGACGAGATGCGCGCCGCGTTCGGGCCCGGGCCGTGGGACCGGCTGCTCACGTTCGTGGTGGACGCCGGCTCCGAACGACTGACGGTCCGGCCCTTCCACCGCATCCAGTTGGCCGGCACCGCCCCAGAACCGGGTGAACCTGCCGGCGATCTGGACGCGGTGCTCAGAGCCCTCTCCGACGACGAGCCACGGATCGGCATCGTCCGCCCGAACGGTGCGCGCGCGGAGCTCACCGTGAAGGACCTCGCAGGCGAGCCACCTGCGGTTCGCGCGCTCCACGACGGGCTGTTGGACGCGCTCGCCCCCCCCGGATCGCTCCGGTTCACACCCGACGCGAGGGAAGCGGTCGCGACGGTAGAGGGCGGTGAGGCCGTGGCCGCGTACCTCTTGCCGGCCACGACTCCCGATCGCATCCGCAAGGTCGTCGAACGCGGCGAACGCCTCCCTCAGAAGTCGACGTACTTCTGGCCGAAGCCGCGAACCGGCGTCATCCTCATGCCTCTCGACGACGGTGCAGGATCTTAGGGCGCGTCCGTGGGACGCTCGAGCTTCTTGATCCCCGTCGCCACGACCTCGGTGAGGCTGCGGGCACCGGCACCGCTCCGATAGAACCGGCGGGCGAGCGTCCCGTACACGAGCACGTCGTCGCCCTTCGCGATCCCCTTCAGCGCCCGTTTGCCGACTGAGGCGTGCCACACCGCGATCGGCAACGGGAGGAGCCGCTTGCCGGCCTCCGGGACGGACAACCGGATCTCGGTGACCTCGTCACCCGAAGGCATCCGTCGCTCGACGGGCTCGGCCGCGACGGTCCCCGCCAGCACGACGACGTTCACCGTCACCATGGTGCATCAACCTCCTTCGGGGGAGGTCACGC
>CAZDXK010000037.1:0-9935 GCA_964509215.1 uncultured Actinomycetes bacterium
TGGAGACCTGCTCGTCGGTGAGGATCTGCTTCACCGTGTCGAGGTTGCGATGCAGCCGCTCGATCGCGGCGAACACCTGATCGCCGGCGATGGGCAACGACGTCATGCGCGAAACGATCGGACGGATCGTCTTCACGACTCGCCGCTCCACGGGGAACACGCGTTCGATGTACCAGTTCATGATCTCTGGCAGCGAGAGCAGCCGGAGCGTCTCGGCGGTGGGGGCGCAGTCCACGACGAGCATGTCGAACTCGCCGCTCTCCACGTGCGTGCGAACGTCGATCAAGCTGAAGATCTCGTCGAGCCCCGGGATCACCGTGAGCTCCTCGGCTTGGATGGTCTCGGTCCCTGCCCACGTCATCAATTGGATGAAGTAGTCCTGGATCTCACGCCAGTTCCCCTCCAGGCGGTCCTGCGCGTCGATCTGCTGCGCCCACAGGTTCTCGGCGATGAGGGTCGGCCACGATCCGATCCGTTCCTCGAACGAGTCACCGAGCGAGTGGGCGGGATCGGTGCTCATCACCAACGTGCGCTTGCCGGACCGGGCGGCGCGCACCGCGGTCGCCGCGGCGACGGTAGTCTTGCCGACGCCGCCCTTGCCGGTGAACAGGATCACGCGCACGACGTCAGCTTACGGGGAAGGCACAGCAGGGGGCGGCCGCAGGTGAGCCAGACTCGAGAAGTCCCTATCCCATCTCGACGCGACGCTTGAGCCGCTCCAGCGCGTTCTCGATCACGCGCTTCGCGCCCTCGGTGCGAAGGAACCCGGGCACCAGGACGCCGAGCTCGACGGCCAGGCGGTACGTCACCTTGGTGGTGTCGTCCGTGACCTCGTTCAGCAGATACTCCCCACGGATGTCGCGGATCGCGCCGCGCGCCTCCCTCGTCGTCCACGAGACACCGGTGTCGCCGGGGGCGTACACGTAGGCCAGCGTGTAGGCGGCCTTCCCTAGGACGGGCACGTCGACCTCGTAGGCCACCTCGTAGGCGCGACCGCCCTCCCCGCGCTTGCGCACGTCGACGGTCTGGACCTCGGACCACTCGGGGTACGACTCGTAGTCCTCGATGACCTCCATCACGTCTTCGAGGGGCGCCTCGATGATGACCGAGCCTTCTGCGTGCTCCATCGCGGAAGAATCCTAGCGTCTGGCCGCAGTGCCGATGACGAGCGTGACGACCACGATCGACAAGAGCAGGATCGCGATCGTCGCCCACAGCAGCGTCCGGGAGGATACGAGCGGCTCTCCGCCTTCAGCCAGCCTCGCCGCCTCGAACGCCGTCAAGAGGTAGACGAGCGTGGCCGCGCCGAGGTAGACGAGGAACAGGAGCTGGACGGCGCCCGCGCGCACGCCGGAGAGCCCGAGCATCAGCGTCGCGATCAACAGCATCGCGAACAGCACGCCCCTGGCGAATCCGTCGACCTCGCGGCCGGGCACCATCCGTTGCCCCAACCCCGGGAAGACCAACGATCGACGGAACGCAGCGCGAGGATCCACCTTGACGTGAACCGTCTCCTGGCGCATCAGCGACGCGAACGATGCGCCGCACGTCGCGCAGGAGTCCAGTTCGATCGGGTTCTTTCCCTCGCAGATCGGACATGGCCACATGGGCTGGGCCGCGGCCTCGGTGGTCGGGATCGCGGCCGCCGAGCCGTCCATCCGCTCCGGTTCCCGGAGCTCCGCAGCGGGCGCCGAGCCGGGCTCCCGCGCGGGTTCCGCATCGCGCTCGGGAGCGACCGGCTCGAAGCACATCCCGCACCACGCGGCGCCGTCGTAGAGAAGGGCCCCGCAACTGGCGCAATGCCGTTCGGCTTGGGTCGAGGGCGTCTCGGCCATGGGTCGCAGCGTACCCCCCGTCACCCGCCCGGTGGATGAGGCTCGCTAGCCCACCGCCTCGCGGAACCACCCGGCGAGACGGGCGGCGATCGCAGGCCACGCGTGAGCCCGTTCGACCCGCTCGCGACCCGCCGCACCCATCCGCCGCGCCCGCTCTGGGTCGGCAAGCAGCTCCGCGACGGCGTCGGCGACCCGGTCGACGTCACTCCCGTCGACGAGGAAACCCGTCTCGCCGTCGACCACCGTTTCGCGCGCGCCGCCGGAATCGCCGACGACGATCGGGCGCGCGCAGGCCGACGCCTCGATGAACACGTTTCCCCACCCCTCGACCTCCATACCGCCGAGACGCGAGCGGCACGGCATAGCGAAGACGTCGCCCATCGCGTAGTACCGCGGCAGATCCTCCTCGGACACCTGCCCCGTGAAGACGACCGACCCTGTCGGCGCGCGCGACGCGAGCGTCCGCAGGCGCTCCTCGTAGGGGCCACCGCCGACGATCACCAGCGTCGCCTCGGGCACCTGCCGGCGGATGCGTTGCATCCCTTGGATCAAGACGTCCTGTCCCTTGCGGGCGACGAGGCGGCTGACGCACACGGCGAGCGGCCGGTCGCCCACCCCCAGCCGTTCGCGGAGATCGGCCGTTGGCAGGTCCGGACGGAACGCCCGCAGATCCGCCCCCGAGCGGAGGATCGAGACCGGAACCGCGCGAGGGACGGCGGTGCGCACCGTGCGGGCGATGAACTCGCTGCACATGACCGGGACGCGGGAGGCCGAAGACGTCATATACCGGAGCGACGCGTGGGCGCCCGGCACGACCGACAGCCAGTAGTCGAACCCGTGCGTAGCGACCAGGTACGGCGTGCCCCGCCGGGCGAGCCGCGGCCCGAGGAACGCCAGCGGGAACGCGTCGCCGAAGAGCACCACCTCCACGCCGAGGGAGGCTACGACCTCATCCAGTCGAGCCGCGAACCCGGGAGTCGGCCAGATGAACTCCACAGGCTCGCGCATGATCGTGTACGGGGCCACGGCGTCGAACGACCCGGCGCCCTCCCACGTCGGCGCGAGGACCGACACGCGTTCGGGCGGGAGCTCCTTCCAGAGCGCCTCGAGCGTGCGCTGGATCCCGCCGACGCGCGGCGGATAGTCGTTCGTCACCAGGAGGGTCCTGGGCAGGGTCTCCTTCGGTTCCATCGCTGGGATGATGCTCCCAGAGGACATGGAGACCGCGACGACCGAACAGTGGGAGCGGGTGGACGCCCTGGAGGACGGGCGCGGGTTCGTCGACCGGTCGCAGGAGCGCACGCTCGTCGTCCGGGGCGCCGACGCCCGCGGATGGCTGAGCGACCTCGTGACCGCGGATGTCGCGACGCTCCGACGGGGTTCGTCCCGGCGGTCGCTGCTGCTCACCCCGACGGGACGGATCAGCGCCGACCTGTGGATCACGCAGCTCGAAGACGACGTGTTCGCCGTGCTACAGGCGAAGGACCAGCCGGACCCGGTCGAGGACCTGCTGCGCCCGTACGTCCTTTCTTCAGCGGTGCGGCTCAACGACGCGACCGACCTCCTCTCCGTGCTCCTCTTCCCGGGACGGCGGGAGATCGTGACGTTCCCGCGGAAGGCTGACGGCGCCCCGTTGGACCGCACGATGGCGGAGCGCGGAACGGTCCTCGTGGACGAACGTTCCTACGAGGTCTGGCGCGTCGGACGAGGCGACCCTCGCATGGGTGTCGACTTCGATGCGGGAGCCCTCCCCGCCGAGGCCGGTCTTGAGCGCCTGATAGACATGGCGAAGGGATGCTTCTTGGGGCAGGAGTCCGTAGCGAAGGTTCGCAACCTCGGCCACCCTCCGACGGTCCTTCGGCACTTGCGTTCGGAGACGGATGTGTCACCCGGCGCTCCCGTTTACTCGGCGGCCGGAGCGGTGGGGCGGATCACGAGCGTTGCGCCCGGTCGGCGAGGTGGCAGCGTGCTCATCGCGAGGGTGGAGTGGCGGGCGGCCGACGTCGCCCTCCGGGCTCTGGATGCCTCGCCGCTGCTCGCCGCCGAGGACTAGCCCGTTCGGGCCATTTCCTGTCAGTCGACCGGGGGTTCTGACATCAACTGCGTTCGACCCCTTCCGGTGAGAACCCCCGCTCTGCTATGAATCGGGTCCCACCGATGCCCATCGGCTCGGTGGGTAGGCGGAAGGGGGGGTCTGTTGAGGATCGAGCGGTTCCCGGACATCGACCTGGACACGCTACCGATGAACCCTTCCCCACCGGACCACTGGCGAGACCGAGCTGCATGTTTCGGCATCGACCCGGACCTCTTCTTCCCCGTGTCCGAGGACGAAGCCGGTCCGGCGCTCACGTTCTGCGGCGGCTGCCGGATCCGTGAGGAATGCCTGGCCTGGGCGCTCAAGAACGGCGAGCGCTACGGTGTGTGGGGGGGCCTTACGGAGCAGCAGCGCCGGCGGGTGCAGCGCCAGGTCGCCTGAAACCGCCGACGGGCAACCGGGCAGGGGACCCCCCTAGACTGGACCCGTCCATGTCAGCCGATCCCACCACGATCCGTGTCGTCGCTCCCCTGCGCATCAGCTTCGTGGGCGGTGGAACCGACTTCCCGCACTACTTCGAGGAACACGGCGGAGCGGTGCTCTCGGCCACGATCGACCACCACGTGCGCGTCACGATCGTGCCGCGGGACGACCGGCAGGTGGTCGTCCGCTCGCTCGATCTCGGGCATCTCGTCGAGTACCACCTGGATGCCGGGCCGGTGTACGACGGGGTGATGGACCTGGCCAAGGCGGCGATCCATCGGATCGGTGTTCCTGCGGGGATCGAGATGGACATCGACTCGGACGCCCCGGCCGGGAGCGGTCTCGGCGGCTCGTCGGCGCTCGTGACGGGCGTGGTCGCCGGGCTCGCGATGCTCGGAGGCCGTCCATTCGACGCCCACGACTTGGCCCGCATGTCGTACTCGATCGAACGGGACGACCTCGGTATCAGCGGCGGGTGGCAGGATCAGTACGCCACGGCGTTCGGCGGATTCAACCTCTTCGAGTTCTCGCGCCTGGGCGCGCTGGTCTCCCCGGTCCGGGCAACGGCGGAGACCCTGGCTCGTCTCGAGGAGCGCCTCATGCTCTGCTACACGGGTTTCGTTCGGCGCAATGTCGGGCTGATCGACACGCAGATCGACCTGTATCGGGAGGGACGCGAGGACACGATCCTCGGCATGAAGCAGCTCCATGAGATCGCCTACTCCATGCGCGACGCCGTGGAGGAAGGCGACGTCGACGAGCTGGGCGCCATGCTCCACGACGCGTTCGTCGCGAAGCGGCGGATGAACCCCCACATCGCCGAGCACACGCCGATCGAAGCGATGCTGTCGATGGCGCGAACGGCCGGCGCGAACGGAGGCAAGATCTGCGGCGCGGGCGGCGGCGGATACCTCTTGTTGTATTGCCGCCCCTCGGCGCAGCCGGCCGTGCGCGAGGAGCTGGAGCGCCTGGGTGCCCAGTTCGCACCGTTCGCGTTCCGCGCCGAAGGGATTCGCGCGTTCCGCGGCGACGAGGTATGGGCGCCGACCCGCGGACCGGCCAGAGGACCGGACAAGAAACCGGGGTGACGATGGACGCCGAAGCGGCGAGAGAGCAGGCCGGCCGCTACCTCCGCGCGACCGCGGAAACCGTCCGCCGGGTCGAGGAGGAGTGCCTGGACGACGTCGTGACCGCCGCCGGCATCTTGGTGGCATCGCTCCGGAGCGGCGGCAAGCTCCTGATCTGTGGCAACGGAGGCAGCGCGGCCGACGCCCAACACCTGGCCACGGAATTCGTCAGCACGTTCACGATCGACAATCTTCGGCCGTCGATCCCCGCGATCGCGCTCACCACAGACACGTCGCTCCTCACCGCGATCGCGAACGACTTCGGCGCAGAGGGTGTGTTCGAACGTCAGGTGGAATCCCTCGGCCGGGAAGGTGACGTGCTGATCGCGATCTCGACGAGCGGCAACTCGGTGAACGTGATCCGCGCCGCGGAGCGCGCACGTACGCAGGGGCTCCGGGTGATCGCGCTGACCGGCGCGTCCGGGGGCGACCTCGCGGGGCCGGCCGACGTGGCCGTCCGCGTTCCCAGCACCGTCACCGCGCACATCCAGGAGAGCCATCTGGCGGTGGAGCAGCTCCTCGCCTCCCTCGTCGAAGATGCGCTGTACCCTCGTTCCCAACGAGCATCCGCCAAAGGAACATCAGGGAGTGCCGGGCGAGCACTACCGACGACGGAGGAGGTCTAGCGATGGCGAAGTCGAAGGACCGTGGGGCCGGCACCGGCGGCCGGGACCAGAAGAAGAAGCCGCAGAAGACCATCAAGGAAAAGCGCGCGGCTAAGAAGACCAAGGGCTCGTCCGAGCGCTGATCGGCCCGGCGACTTCACTCAGGTCAACCCTCCGCTGGGCCTCACCCCAGTCTTACCGCCTGTCGGGCCAGGCGCTCGCTCGCCTACGTCTGGGTCCCAGCCGCTGTGGCGTGTCGCTGTCTCCCGCCACCATGGTCGGACGATGCTTGACGCTCGAACACCTGTTCGATATGGTCGCGACTCCGAACGGCCCCACCGGACGGGGGAACCTGTGCTCGCCGCGCCGATCCAGACCACGCTCGACCTGGGCATCCCGCTCCACCAGGTCACCTTCTGCGTGGTGGACCTCGAAACCACGGGAGGCTCACCCGCCGACAGCCGTATCACCGAGGTCGGGGCGATCAGATGTGTCGGCGGCGAACGGATCGGCGCGTTCCAGTCACTGGTCAACCCGGAGGTTCCGATCCCGCCGTTCATCACGCACCTCACCGGCATCGCCGACCGGTCGGTGGCGGCCGAGCCCCCCATCGAGGAGGTCCTCCCGGCCTTCCTTGAGTTCTGCCGCGGCGCCGTCTTCGTGGCCCACAACGCGCGTTTCGACTTCTCGTTCCTGAACGCGAACCTCACCCGGCTCGACTACGACCCGTTGCCGGGTCCGGCGGTCTGCACGGCGAGACTGGCTCGCCGCGTCGTCTGGCCGGACGTTCCCAACGTGAAACTGCAGACGCTCGCCCGCTACTTCCGCACCCGGGCCGTGCCCAACCACCGAGCGCTCGCCGACGCCGAGGCCTGCGCCGAGGTGCTGCACGGGCTGCTCGACCTTGGCGGGCGGCTCGGCATCCTCACGCTCGGCGATCTCCACGAGGCCGTGCGCGCCCGCGGCCGGCCGCACTTCGGCAAGATCCGACTTGCCGATCACCTCCCTCACGCCCCCGGGGTCTACCTCTTCCGCGGACGCGACGGCCGGGTGCTGTACGTCGGCAAGTCGAAGGACCTGCGCGCCCGCGTGAAGTCGTACTTCTACGGCGACGAGCGCAAGAAGATCGACGACCTCCTCGCCGAGACCGCGTCCATCGACGGCGAGACCTGCGCGTCGGAGCTGGAAGCGCTCGTGGTCGAGGCACGGCTGATCCGTCGTCACGAGCCGAAGTACAACCGGCGCGGCAAGACCTGGCGGCGCTACGCGTACCTCAAGGTCGATCCTGCCGAGGCCTTCCCCCGACTGAAGATCGTGCGCGCGGTCACGCCCGGCGACGGCTGCACGTACCTCGGGCCGTTCGGCTCTTCCTCGGTCGCCCGGCTCGCCAAGGAGGCCCTCGAGGAGGTCCTTCCGATCCGCCGGTGCACGAAGGCCATGGGGGCGCGGACGCGGTTCGCGCCGGTGCGCGTTGGCCGACATGGGCAGGTGCGTCGCACCGTGCAACGACCGCGTCGATCCCGAGCGCTACGGAGAGCTCGTCCGGAGGCTCGTCTCCTCCCTGACCTCCCCGGGCGGGCTCCTCGAAGCGCTCGAGCGACGTATGGCTCACCTCGCTGAGAAGGAGCGCTTCGAAGAGGCCGGGCTGGTCCGGAACCGGCTCCGGGCGCTGGCGGACGCCCTGGCTCGCGGTCGGACCGACGCATGGCTCGTGGGGGCGGGAGCGCTCGCCGTGCGCGACGGCGCCGGGTCGACGTCGACGATCCGGTTCGTCGGTGGCGCCTTGGTCCGGGGTGATGTCGCCGAGCCGCTCACGGTCCCCTGTTCGCGCGACAGAGCCGACGAGCTGGCGGCGGTGCGCGGCTGGATCGGCGCGAACCATCCCCGCGTCGAGGCCTGCGGCAGGCCGCTCGCCGAGCAGGTGGACGGCGGAGCGGCGATCGCCCGCATCCAGGCGCGCGTACGCGCCGCCGAGGAGGACCGGACGTAGACTCGATCGCCGCAGGAAGGGGCTCATGGGCATCTCGTCGCACGCCAAGTTCCGCAACGTGATCGACCATCTGTCCCGGGCGCGACCCGACCTCGCGGATCCCGAGGCAGCGCTCACCGCCGGACACGTGTTGATCGATGGCCGCGTGGTCACGAACCCCCGTTCGCAGGTCCGGACGGACGCGTCGGTCGTGGTCAAGCCGCCGCGAGCGTTGCGCGGCGAGGACAAGTTGCGGGCGGCGCTTGACGGCTTCGCGGTCGACGTCACGGATCGTGAGTGCGTGGACCTGGGCGCGTCGGCGGGCGGGTTCACCAGGGTGCTGCTGGAGCACGGAGCCCGCCGGGTCTTCGCCGTCGACGCCGGGCATGGCCAGTTACGCGGGGAGCTCCGCAACCACAGCCGCGTGGTCAACCTCGAGCGGACGAACCTCGGCGACCTGTCGGCGGTCCCGAGGTGCGCGCCCATCGGCGCGGTGACGATGGACCTCTCCTACCTCTCGGTGGCCGACGCCGTTCCGCAGATCGAGACGCTGTCGTTCGCTCCCGACGCCGACCTGATCGCCCTCGTGAAACCGATGTTCGAGCTGGGTTTGGATACGCCTCCCGAAGACGACGCATCCCTGCGACATGCCCTCGATCTCGCGGTCGCCGGCGTGCAACGCCTCCCTTGGCATGTCGCCGGGACGATGCCATCGCCGGTGACCGGCTCCAAGGGTACCCGCGAGTGGCTGCTCCACGCGCGCCGGTCCGACCACGGTGGCCGGACGACGGACGGCGCTCGCACGCACCCGGGATAGACTGGGACGCATGGAGCGCTCGGTCATCCTGGAGGGCGCGCGGACGCCGATCGGGAAGTTCCTGGGGTCGTTCGCCGATGTTCCGGCGGTGGAGCTGGGCACCATCGCCGCGCGGGAGGCGCTGCTCCGCGCCGACGTCGAGCCCGGAGGCGTCGACCAGACGATCTACGGCCACGCCCGGCAGGCAGGGAACGGGCCGAACACCGGCCGCCAGGTAAGCGTCAGGGCGGGCGTCCCGGTCGAGGTGGGCGCCTACAACGTCAACATCGCGTGCGGCTCCGGCATGAAGGCCGTCCAGCTCGGCGCCCAACAGATCGCGCTCGGCGACTCCGAGGTCGTGCTCGCCGGGGGCATGGAGAACATGACGCGCGTGCCGTTCCTCCTGCCGCAGATGCGGATGGGCTACCGCCTGGGCAACTCCGACGTGGTCGACGCGATGTATCGCGACGGGCTGCTCGACCCGCTGAGCGGCCTGATCATGGGCGAGACCGCCGAGAACCTGGTGGACATGTACGACATCACGCGCGAGGAGCAGGACGGGTTCGCGCTCGAGTCGCAGCAGAAGGCCCGCGACGGCACGGACCGACGGGCGGCCGAGATCGTCGCCGTCGAGGCGCCGGGTCCCAAGGGCTCGACGCTCACCGTCACAGAAGACCAGCACCCCCGCCCCGACACGACCTTGGAGGCGCTCGGACGCTTGGAGCCCATCTTCCGCGAGGGCGGCAGCGTCACGGCCGGCAACTCCGCCGGCATCACGGACGGCGCGGCGGCCATGGTACTGATGGCGGAGTCCCGGGCGACGAACGAGGGACGCGAACCGCTCGCTCGGATCCTCGGCATGTCGTGGGCGGGCGTGCCGCCCGAGATCATGGGCATCGGCCCGGTCCCGGCGACCAAGAAGGTTCTGGAGCGGACGGGCCTCTCGCTCGCCGACATCGACTTGATCGAGATCAACGAGGCGTTCGCCGCGCAAGTGATCGCCTGCGAGCGGGAGCTGAAGATCGATCGTGACAAGCTCAACGTGAACGGCGGAGGTATCTCGATCGGTCATCCGATCGGTATGA
>CAZDXK010000038.1:0-9777 GCA_964509215.1 uncultured Actinomycetes bacterium
CACGATGCCGGCCAGCACCGGCTGGGCGCCCACATCGCGGAGGGCCGAGAAGATCATGTAGGCGTTCGAGTCACGGACCTGTCCGAACTCCGGTGACTCGGTCGGCGGGATCAACTCGTCGCCCGTGGACAGCACGATCACCCGAGGTCGTGGATGGACGAGCGGGTGGGGGAAGCCGGCGTTCGCGAGGAGTCCCATCTCCGGCGGCCCCAGGCGCTTGCCCGTCGGCACCAGGACCTGCCCTGCTCTCACGTCTTCACCGGAGGGGCGGATGTGCTGGCCCGGCCGCGGACCGTCGAAGATCGAAACCATCTCCCCGCCGGGCTCGGCGTTCTCGATCGGTACGACGGTGTCGGCGCCGGCGGGGATCGGAGCTCCGGTCGCGATGCGGACCGCCTCGCCGCCGCCGACCACGGCGTCGGGTCTCCGCCCGATCCGGGCGCTGCCGACGATCTTCAGCTCGACGGGCGATCCGGGCGTCGCGCCTGCCACGTCGGAAGAGCGGACGGCGAACCCGTCCATGGCCGACGACGCGAACTCGGGAAGGTCTCGATCGGCGATCGCGTCCTCCGCGACCACGCACCCGAAGGCCTCCGTCAGCGGCAGCTGCAACGGGGCGAGGGGGTGGATCTGCGAAAGGACGTTCCGCCGCGCGTCCTCTACGGAGACGAGCCCGGTGACGTCGTCGTGATCGTGGACGTGGCGACGCTCAGCCATGGTCGCAGTCTACTCACGGCTGTTCGCAGAGCCCGGTCAGTGCTGTTCGCGGAGCCCGGGTCAGTACGGCCGAAGAGCTAGGAGAGCCTCAGCGGGGCTTATCGTCTCCCAGCAGGTCCTTCAGGTACCGGCGGAAGTCGTCCCCGATGTCGTCGCGTTCGAGGGCGAACTCCACCGTGGCCTTGAGGTAGTCGAGCTTGTTGCCGACGTCGTACCGCCCGTGATCGAACTTGTACGCGTAGAACGCCTGTTCCTTCGCGAGCTGGTTGATGGCGTCGGTCAGCTGGATCTCGCCACCGGCTCCAGGCTCCGTCTCTCGCAGCGCGTCGAAGATGTCGTGCGTCAGGACGTACCGGCCGATCGCCGCCAGGTTCGACGGCGCCTCCTCCGGTGACGGCTTCTCGACGATCGACAGGACGCGGGCCAGGTTCTCCTCGACGAACTCCGGCTCGACGCATCCGTAGAACTGGATCTCTTCGGGCTGCACCTCCTGGACGGCGATGACGCTCCTGCCGTACCGCTCGTGGACGCGGAGCATCTCCGGAAGCAGCGGCATCGAGGGGTGGATCAGGTCGTCCCCGAGCAGAACGGCGAACGGCTCGCCGTTCATGTGATCCTCGGCCACCGAGACCGCGTGCCCCAGACCCAATGGATCCTTCTGGCGGATGTAGTGGATCGTCGCCATGTCGCTGATCTCTTGCGCCTGCTTCAGCTCGTCGAACTTGCCTTTCGATTCCAAGAAGTGCTCGAGCTCGAACGAGCGATCGAAGTGATCCTCGAGGGATCGGTTGCCGCGCCCGGTGATGATCAGGATGTCGGTCAGTCCCGCGCGGACCGCCTCCTCGACCACGTACTGGATCGACGGCTTGTCGACGACGGGCAGCATCGCCTTCTGTTGCGCCTTGGTCGCCGGGAGGAACCGCGTCCCGAGGCCGGCCGCGGGTATGACCGCCTTACTGATCGGCATCCGGCTTCCTTCTCTCGCGATGGCCCTCGCATCCGCGGGGGAGGTCACGAGTGTATGGCGTTGCGACGCGCCGTCGGTGACGTCGTTCGTCATCCGTCCTCTCTCCACGCTGGGAGTTCGGCCGGATCCACGAGCTCGACGTCCTCGAGGGTGGACCCGTCGGATCGAGAGCTGTCGCCTTCCATGGTCGCCGCTTCGAGCGGGCCCACCAGCAGGTCCAACTCAGGACGTCGTCTGGCCTCTCGCGCGAACCCTGACCCTCGCATCGCTGTCCTCCTTGGATCGCCGCCCCGGCGCTCCGCGGTGTCGCGGCGCACCGTGATCGCAAGCGATAACCGTAGCTCGTCTGGGCGACGCCAACATCCGCTGGATGGTTAGTCCGAAGGTCGGTACGACATCGGCCGAAAGACCAGGTCGGGTGGAACCCGACGAGGGTCGTGGCGTTCGAACCCTCCGCTAGACTCGACCCGTCATGCCCACCTACGAGTACCGCTGCCGCGATTGCAGCTACACGTTCGACGTCGTCCAGGCGATGAGCGACGAGACCCTCACGGTCTGTCCCGTCTGCGGCGGCGAGCTGCGCAAGGTGTTCGCGGCGCCGGCCATCTCGTTCAAGGGATCGGGCTTCTACGCAACGGATCACGGGAAGAAGTCGAAGTCGGAGAAAGCGGACGAGAAGTCGGGCGAGAAGACGGCGGCTTCGACCGAGTCGTCAGAGAAGAAGAGCGAGACGAAGGACAAGAAGAGCGAGACGAAGGACAAGAAGGAGTCGTCGAAACCCGCCGAGAAGACGGTTGCGCCGGCCTCCGCTGCATCCGGTTCCAGCGACTCCGGATCGACGGTGTTGGGCTCGGATGGGAAGGAGCGGAGTTCGTGACGACCGCGGAGATCGGCGTCTTCGGTGGGTCGGGCTTCTATTCGTTCCTGGAGGCGACCGAGACGGTCGACGTCGGCACGCCGTACGGCAAACCGTCGGCCCCGCCGGTGATCGGCGAGGTCGGAGGTCGCAGGGTCGCGTTCATCCCTCGCCACGGCGTCAAGCACGAGTTCCCGCCCCATCGCGTCCCCTACCGCGCGAACGTCTGGGCCATGAAGGAGCTCGGCGTGACACGCATTCTCGGGCCGAACGCGTGCGGCTCGCTGCAGCCGACCGTGAAGCCCGGGGATTTCGTGATATGCGACCAGTTGGTGGACCGCACGAACGACCGGCCGAACACGTTCTTCGACGGTCCGGAGACCACGCACATCTCATTCGCGGACCCGTACTGCCCGACGATGCGCGACGTCGCGATCGCGCGGGGACGCGAGCTGGACATCCCGCTCCACGACCGGGGAACCGTCGTGGTGATCGAGGGCCCGCGGTTCTCGACCCGAGCCGAATCGGCGTGGTTCTCGTCGGCGGGGTGGGAGGTCATCAACATGACGCAATATCCCGAGGCGGTGCTCGCACGCGAGTTAGAGCTCTGCTACGCGAACATCTCGCTGATCACCGACTACGACGTGGGCGTCGAGGGTGCCCCACCGGTGACGCACGAGGAGGTCGTCCGGGTCTTCGAAGAGAACAACGAGAGAGTCCGCGACCTGCTCTTCGCGGTGATCCCCTCGCTGCCGGTCGAACGCGACTGCCCGTGCGCCACGGCGCTGACCGGCGCCCGGTTCGAGGTCTAAGCCTTGGCCGGCGAACCGCTGCTCGTCCGCATCGAGCTCACGTTCAAGACCGAGGGCGACGCCCGCGCGCTCGGCGATCGGATCGAGGAATCCGTGCGCTTGATCGTCGGCCGGGAGGCGCTGGAGGAGTTCCGCGTGCGGACCCTTCCCCTGTCTCAGAGGAAGGGCCCGCGCCCGGTCGAGTGATCGATCCGGCTTGCCGATCGGATGTCTAGAAAATGATCCGCGCCCGCACGATCTTGGCGAGCAGCGCGTCGCCGATCCGCTCCGAGATCATCAGCGCCCGACGGCCGGCCAGCCCCTCCAAGGAATGCGCGCCGAAGATCCGCGTGTGGTCGTCCGTGGAAGCGGTGATCGCCACGCCGTCCGGTCGCTGCATCAAGATCTCGCCGTCGGTCGCCGATCCGATCAGGCCCCGGTCGAACGAGAACGAGCGGGTGCTGCCATCGACGTACGTGAGGGTCACGTCGCCGTGGACCGCGTCCTTGAACAGGTCGCAACCGGGCTGACCACGCCGCACCAGCGGGAACCCGGCGCGGACAACGCGGACGGTCGAGCCGTCCTCGGCCACCTGCGAGATCACGAGCGCCCGCATCCCGAAGTGCAGATCCTCGGCGGTTGCAGGCATCCCGGAGATCCGGACGCACACATCGTCGGGGAGCGCGTTCGACACCGTGACGCCGTCGGCGCGGGTGAGGGTGATCGTGTCGCCGACGGGCCCGGTGATCACGCCCAGGTCCGCGGTGCGGGTCTCGGTGCGACCGTCTCCATAGGCCCACACGCCGTCGGCGTGGACCGCCCCGGGAAGGACGTGCTGGGGCTCTTCGGCGACCGCCGGACCGGCCATGAGACCGAGCGCGAGCGGAGCCACCACCACTGCCATGATGAGCTTGGTCATCTTGTTCTTCATCTTCTGGCCTCCTTGTCGAGTCGAGCTCTTGCCAGAATGTTCGGTCCTGCGTGCAAGGCCGGGAACGGCTCGGTGTAAGGCGCGGGTAAGGCTTCGACGTGGCCTACGACGCGAACGAGTCGGGGCGCGCGGGAGCGAGCGGGAGGCTCACCGTGAACGTGGCGCCGGCGCCGGGTTCGCCCGTGACCGTGACCGTGCCGTTCATGGCCGCGGTGAGCTCCTTCACGATCGCTAAGCCCAGTCCGGAGCCCACCGGGCGGTCGGCTCCGTAGCGCCGGTAGAGGAAGAACCGGTCGAACGCGTGCGCCTGATCGTCGGGCGTGAGGCCGGGGCCGGTGTCAAGCACCGCGATCGTCGCCTCGCCGGTGCGGATGGTGACGGTGCCGTTCGCCGGCGTCGCGCGGAGGGCGTTCTCCACCAGGTTCGCCACCACCTGGATCGCGCGATCGCGGTCGGCGAACACGGATCCGGCGGCCGTCGTCTGGACGGAGAGGACCACGCCGAACTCGGCGGCCCGCGGCCGCAACAGCTCCTCCACCGTGTGCGCGACGTCGGCCAGATCCACCGGCTCCTCGCGGATCGTGAAGGCCCGCTGATCAAGCCGCGCCAGGTCGAGCAGGTCCTGCACCAGTCGCTGGAGCCGCTCGGACTCGCGTTCGATGATGGGCCCGGCCTCGTCGGCCGTGGCGGCCCCGTCCTTGAGGGCCTCGCCGTAGCCGCGGATCGCGGTGAGCGGCGTCTTCAGCTCATGGCTGACCGAGAGCAGGAACGCACGCTCGGACTCGCGGGCCCGCGAGAGCCGGCCGGACATCAGGTTGAAGGATGTCGCCAGTTGGGCGAGCTCGTCGGTCCCCTCGACCGGCACCTGCGCACTCTCCCCGGACGCGACCCTTCGGGTCGCGTCCGACAGCTGCCGGAGCGGGCTGGTCAGCCGGGTCGAGAGCGCGTAGGCCAACAGCGCCGCGACCCCGGCGCCGATCAGCCCCGAGAGGACCAGGACCACCACGTAGCTCCGGCCGGAGGTGGTTCCCAGCGCCGGCCGAGCCAGGATCACGGACGGCCGGAGGCCCTGCCGCTCCACGAACCGGCGCGCCAGCACGGACGCGACCAACACCGTCAGCGCGGTGGTGGCGACCGCACCCAGGAGGAAGTACAGGAAGAACCGCCCGCGCAGGGTCTTCATCTCACCACCGCCTTGTAGCCCACTCCGCGCACCGTGCGGATCGCGTCGGGCAGCCCCAGCTTCTTCCGCAGCTGGCCCACGTGCACGTCGACCGTCCGCGTCTCGCCCGGGTAGCTCATGCCCCACACCCGGTCCAGCAGCACGGCCCGGCTGAGCACCACTCCGGGGTTCTCCAGCAGAAGTCGCAGCAGGTCGAACTCCTTGGTGGTCAGCTCGACCTCCGTACCGTCGACACTGACCTCGCGCGCCGCCACGTCGAGCGCGATCGGGCCGAGCGTGAGCAGCGCCGCGTCGTTCGATGGTTCGGTCCGCCGCAGGACCGCCTTCACCCTCGCGACCAGCTCGCGGGGCGAGAACGGTTTGGACACGTAGTCGTCCGCACCCACTTCCAGCCCGGCTACCCGGTCGACCTCTTCGTCGCGGGCCGTCAGCATGATGATCGGCGTTCGGCTCCTGGCGCGGATCTGCCGGCAGACCTCGAACCCGTCGATGCCGGGCAAACCGATGTCGAGCACGACCAGGCGGATCGGGTGGCGTGGCAGCTCGCCGAGCGCGTCCTCGCCGCTCCGCACGTGCACCACCTGGAAGCCGTCGCGCTCCAGGTAGGCGCGGACCAAGGACGCGATGCTCTGTTCGTCCTCGACGACCAGAATCGTCCCGTTCATCGCGGGCATCGTACGGCCCGCTGGGGCCCGAACCTCGGTGGCGGCGTGCATCTCACGAACAAGCCTCGTCGGCGCGTGCAAGGACGAGGTCCGCGGGATGTAAGGGGAAGGAAAAGCCGCCGGTCGTGATGGTTGTCACGGTACCGACGACGCGGCCGTGCGAGCGTTCCGGCCATGCTCCGTCGCCGCTGGCCGCTCGCCTCGAAGGTGTTGGTCGCGCTCGCCGTCCTGCTCGGAGCGCTCGCGTATGTCGTGGTCCGCGGGTATCAGGATCGGGTGGAGGCGCTGCACCCCGCGGTGGGGGCGCCCCAAGACACGGTGATCGCCGCTACCGATCTCGCGCGCGGGACGTTGCTGTCCGACGAGATGCTCCACATGTCGACCGTGCCCGCGGAGTTCGCCCCACCCGGCGCGATCGGTGACGTCGCGTCGATCATCGGGCGCGTCCTCGCAGCGGATATCGAAGCCGGCGAGATCCTCACGCGCTCGAGGCTGGCGACGACCGGGGTCGGACCCGTGGCGGCGCTCGTGCCCGAGGGCCTCCGCGCGGTGGTCGTCCCGAGCGGCGTTCCGCCGGGCACGATCCGTGCGGGCGACCGCGTCGAGGTCTACGCGACGTACGGCGGCGGGCGGGCCTACACCGATCTCGTCGCGAGCGACGTCGAGGTCGTACGGATCCTCAGCGAGAGCACGGCGGGCGGGGTTGGGATCGGCGGCACGACCACCGGAGACGCGGGCGTCGCGCTGGTGCTCCTCGTCGACGGCGACGCGGCCTCGCGCCTGGCCTACGCCCGCGCGTTCGGCCAGCTGCAGATCGCGATCCTCGGCCCGGAGCCGTCGCCGACCGCGTAGCCAGAAGGGCACCCGACAAGCATCGCAAACCTTCTTGTCTCGTCGGTCGTATAACGAGGCGATCCGAAGGGGAGAGGGTGCATCATGCCGCGCGTTGGGACCGAGACCTGGTGACGGGCTTCGCGGTCATGGTGCTCGCGCTTCATACGGCCGGTGCGATACCCGCGTTCGCCACGATCTCCGATGTTGCCAGCGAAAGGCAACCTGCCCAACACGCGAAAGGGACGGCGGCTGTCGCAGTGGCCGACAACGAGTTCCGGCCGATGCAGCTCACGGTCACCGTGGGCGCCACGGTGGTGTGGAGGCACGAAGGCCAGAACCCGCACACGGTGACCGCCGACGACCGGGCCTTCGATTCCGGCACGCTCGAAAGCGGCACCTTCTCGGTGACCTTCGACGAGGCAGGAACGGTGCCGTACTACTGTCAGATCCACGGCGAGCCCGGCTCCGGGATGTTCGGGATCGTGGTCGTGCAAGCGGCCCCGGCGGAGGGGGGGGATCAAGATCAAGCCTCCCCGGCTCCCGACACGAACGACCTGCCCCGGACGGGCCTCGAGCCGATCCCGCTCGTGATGGCGGCGTTGGGCTTGGCGATGGTCGGCCTGCTGCTCCTGCGCCGCGCTCGGAACGCGACCGGCGAGATGGGGGTGATGACCCAGGGACAACTGCACGACGTGTTCACCGAGGAAAGGGGCAAACGATGAATGGACGCAAGAGGTTGTTCAGCCTGATAGGAGCGGTCATCGCGTTCGCGGTGCTGATCCCCGCGGCGCCCGCCAGCGCCGCGGTAACGACCCTTCACTCAGAGCTATCCGGGGGGGCCGCCGAAGTGCCCGATCCGGGCGACACGGACGGCTCCGGCGCCGCGCAGGTGACCATCAACGTGCCGAAGCAGAGGCTCTGCTTCGGCATCGTCGTGCTCGACGTCGCGCTCCCCACAGCCGCAGCGCACATCCACGCGGGCGCGGCGGGAGTGGCGGGAGACATCGTCGTGACGCTCAAGGCGCCGCTGGAGATCGGCACCACGGGCATCGGATTGTCGACAGGATGCGTGCGCAACCAGCCGAGAGCCCTCCTGCGAGACATCAAGAGGGATCCGGACCAGTTCTACGTGAACGTGCACAACGCGGACTTCCCGGGCGGGGCGGTCCGAGGGCAACTTCAGCTCGCCTGATCGCCGGTAGCTCGTTGGATCCTCGCTCCCCCTGATCGATCCTCGGACCGATCAGGGGGCGGGGGGTCGCTCTCGTCGTCATGAGAACCGCACGCGGCTCCGCGGCGGGGCACCTCGTCGCCGCTAGCATGAGCGGACCTTCCTCCGGAAAGGACCTGCTCCCCGTGACGATCCTCCAAGCCATCGTGCTCGGCATCACTCAGGGCGCCACCGAGTTCGCGCCCGTGTCGAGCTCGGGACATCTGATCCTGGTTCCGTGGCTCTTCGACTGGCCGATCGTCAACGACGTCGCGCTGAACAAGACGTTCGATGTGGCGTTGCACATGGGAACGTTGATCGGCGCCGTCGTCTACTTCCGCAGCGACATCTGGCGCTACCTGGTCGCATGGATCCGCTCGATCCGCGCCCGAGCCATCACCACGCCTGATGAACGCTTGGCGTGGGCGCTCGTGCTCGGCACGATACCCGGGGCCGCCGTCGGCGCGCTCTTCGAGGGACCGATCGAGGACCATCTGGGCGCGCCGTGGCTGATCGCGGTCATGCTCGCGGTCTTCGCGGTGGTGCTGTGGTGGGTCGACGCCCGTTCGCCCGGCGACCGGGGGATGGACTCCATCGGAGTGAAGACGGGGATCGGCCTCGGCGTCGCGCAGGCGTTGGCGTTGCAACCGGGCGTCTCCCGGTCGGGCATCACCATGACCGTCGCCAGGTGGATCGGGCTCGATCGCGAGTCGGCCGGGAGGTTCTCGTTCCTGCTCGCTATCCCGATCATCGCGGGGGCTGGGCTGTACAAGGGCGTCGACCTGTTCCAGACGGGGTTCCAAGGTTACGGGACCGAGTTCTTCTGGGGCTTCGTGTCGTCGGCGATCAGCGGGTTCGTGGTGATCTGGGCGCTGCTCGGATACCTGCGCCGCCACAGCTTCAAGGCGTTCATGTACTACCGGCTGGCCGCCGCGGCGCTCGTGCTCGTCCTGATCGCGACGGGAGCGCGTTCGGCGACGATCTAGTCCGTAACGCGATCTAGTCCGCAACGGACTACTTCGACGCCGGAACCTTCCCCAGCGTCGTGACCACCCACGGCTTGAATCCTTGCCGCTCGTAGAATCGCAGGGCACGCTCATTGGTCGCGATAACGCCGATCGCGAGCTCCTCGATCCGCGTCGCGCGTAGCTCCGCGTACATCCGCTCCATCAGCCGCGTGCCGAGGCCGGCCCCCCGTCTCGACGGCTCGATCGACAGCGTCTGGAGCTCGGCCCAGCGTTCGCCGGTCACATGCGTGTCGTCTGCCGGCTCGTGGATGCTCACCAGCGCGTAGCCGACCGCGCGCACGGCATCCTCGGCGAGCAGGACGAACGCGTCGGGATGGCGTAACCACTCGACGTACTTCACGCGGCGGCGCGGCCACGAATCGTCGGCAGCGCGCGGAGGGATCCCGGGCAGCCCGGGGTCGACGGATCGGTGGTGCTCCTGCAGCGACTTCCAGAGGGACTCGAGCTCGTCGAGCCGTTCGGCGCCCGCCCTGACGATCCGGACGTCGTCCACCGGCGTGGCCCTATACGCCGGCGAGCGTCATCTCGCCGATCAGGACCGACGGCGTGCCGACCGACGAGAAGAACCGGAGGTCGTTCCCGACGCCGGTGATGC
>CAZDXK010000039.1:0-9769 GCA_964509215.1 uncultured Actinomycetes bacterium
AGCGCGAATACCGGGAGGAGCACCTTCCCGGCGCGGTGAACATCCCGCTCAAGCGCCTGAACGAGGACGCCGTCGCGGACTTCGACCGCTCCCGCCCGATCGTCGTGTATTGCCACGACGATCTCTGAGACATGAGCCCACGCGCCGCGTGGCGGCTCGAAGGGTTCGGGTTCGAGCGCGTGTATGACTTCGTGGGTGGCAAGCTGGAGTGGCGCGTTCGCAGGCTCTCGACGGAAGGGACCGGGCCGTTCCACCTCGTCGCCGGTCAGGTCGTACGCCCGGCAACGGCCACGTGCAATCCGAACACGAGTACTGGACAGGTCCGGTCAGAACTAACACCGGGTGCTGACTCGATCTGCGCCGTCATCAACGACGAAGGCATCGTCCTCGGACGGGTTCGCTGGAAAGACCTCCCCGAAGAAGAGGGGGCCCTGATCCACGAGTTCATGCAACTCGGCCCTGCGACGGTGCGACCACGGGAGGAGTTACGAGGCCTGGTCGAACGGATGCGGACCGCCGGCGTGAAGACGGTTCTCGTCACCACGCCACAAGGCCGTCTCGTCGGGATCGTTCACCGCGACGATGCCGAGCGCGCGATCCGGGAACGATCAGGTGGGCGACCTTCCAGGGAGGACGAACTATCGGCGTGATGCTCGTCCTTGGGCAGCTGCCCGCAATGGCGCTCGACGTTCGACAGGTAACGAGCACCGGTGATCCCGGGGACAGGGAGCGGCGGGGAGCGGCGTTTCTCACAGCCCCATCTCCTATCCCGGAGACCGCCTGACGCCAGAAGATCTTCAGATGGTCAGGCGATCTCCGTGGCACGCTTCGCCCGGCTCAGCCGGGCGAAGCGCTCGGCACCCTCGCGGCCGACGACCCTCTACGGGCTCGAAGCCACAGGGCCACGGAGACCACCCCGATCGCGACGATCGACGTGAGCTGGCTACCCGTGAGGCCCACGAACGGGCGTGGGTCGGTTCGAAGGAAGTCGGTCAAGATGCGGCCGCCCGCGTACCACAGCGTGAACAATGCGATCGCCGAGCCGGTCGCCCGGGGGGACCGCAGGAACCACAGGAGAACGAACATCAGGGCTGTCGTGAGGATGAGGTCGTAGAGCGCGACGGGATGCACCACGGTCCCGATGGGTGGCACACCGTTGAGCGGCATCGTGCCCCCGATGTACCGAAACCCCCACGGGAGGGTCGTGGGCTTGCCGAGATGGTCGCCGATGACGAGGTCGCTCACCCGCCCGATCGCGATGCCGAGCGCGAGACCCGGGGCCGCCATGTCGAGCAGCGACAAGGTCGCCAGTCGCTCCCGTCGCGCCGCGATCGCACCGAACGCCACGGCTCCGAACAAGCCACCGAGTAGGCTCATCCCGCCGTTCCAGACCGCGATGAGGTCGAGCGGGGACCGCATCTCCCGCCAGTGCCCGACGTCCCATGCCACGCGCATCCCGATCAGGCCGCCGACGAGACCCCACGTCAGCAATCGCCAGAGGACGTCGTCGTCGATGCCACGGGCGCGCGAGTACCGGCGCATCACCATGGCTCCGGCGAAGAATCCCACCGCGATGAGCACGCCGTGAGGCCGGACCATGAACGGTCCGATATGGAGCTCGGTGACGACCTTCCACGAGATGACGGCCAGCATCAACGAAGCCTCCGGATCACCCGAGATAGGGCTTCAGCTGCGCGAGCAGATCGGATGACGAGACGTACATCGAGGGGAACTCCTTCACCCAGCGGATCCGGCCCGAGCCGTCGACGAGCACGAACGCGTGGCCGGGCAGGTTCGCGTGCATGCCGTTGCCAAGCATCCCATAGGCTCGGGAGACGCTCGTGTCCGAATCGATCAGGTACGGAGTCGAGATCCCGAACCGAGCCATCTCCTGCCGCACCTGGTCCGCCGTGTTCGCCACGATCGGGACCACGGAGACCCCGGCCTGCTCGAACAGACCCGCGTTCTTCTGGAGATCGAGCATCTGGTAGAAGCACGCGTCGCAACCCACGCCCTCGTTGAAGTAGAAGAGCACGTCACGCCCGCGGTAGTCGGCGAGCGACACCTGTGTGCCGTCGGTCGATGGAAGCATGAAGGTGGGCGCCCTGCCGCTGCTGGGACCCGATCCCTCCGAGCGGCCGCCGAAGAGGAGAACGCCCCCGACCCCACCGACCACGGCCACCGCCGCCGCCGCGATGATCCAAGACCCGCGGCCTCGGCTAGCGGCGGGGCGACGTCGGGACGTCGGCGACCGTGGTCGTGACTTCGTCGTCGCGCGCTTCTGCGTCTTCGATGACATCTTGCTCGTGGACATGACGGGAACCCCCTTCGATAGGCGCCCGGCGACCGCGGACGCCGAGCAGCACGAACGCCGCGGCGAGGCCGAGCAACGTGAGGCCGAGGACGGGTTGAGGAACGGGATCGAGGAACGCGACCACCCGCGCGAACGCGCCGGAAAGCCATCGGCCGATCGAGAGCTGGAACGACGGCGCGACCGTCGTGTTTCCGTTCGCCGCAAGGAAGAGCACGAACCCTCCCATGAGGGCGAAAGCGATCGCCACGGCGATGTTGACGGTGTTCGTGTCGACGGCTCTGCCGGCGACCCGTAGGCGCACGGGCTTGGCCTGGAAGAGACGACGCTCCCCCAGGCGGAGCCGGTCCCACAACAGCGCCATCAGGAACAGCGGGAACACCATCCCGAAGACGAAGGCGAGGCCGAGGCTCGTCGATCCGACGAGGGACCCGGAGAGGGCGGAGAGGGCCATCACGCCGGCGAGCACGGGGGCGCAGCAGGAAGACGCGACCCCCGAGAACACCCCGAGAGCGAAGACCCCAGCCGTATCGCTCCGCTCGACGGACGGGACCCGGACGAAGGACGGCATGCTCCAGGTGCGCCCGGTGATCGTCAAGACGGCGAGCCCCAGCAGGAGGAGCCCTCCAACCACGTACAGCGGCGTGTGGTAGCGGGCGAGGGCCGCTGCGACGAGCCCCACGCCGAGGGTGACCGGCAGGAGGACGATCGCGATCCCGGTGGCGAAGACCAGCGTCAGCGGCAGGAGCCGCCACCGGCGGTTCTTCACCGCTGAAGCGAGGTAGGCGGGGAACAGGAAGACGATGCAGCAGGGGCTGAAGAGCGCGACGGCGCCGGCGAAGAACGCCGCCAGGATCGACCCGGTGGTGAGCAGACCCCCCACCTAGGCCGCCCGCTCCAGACGTCGTCGGAGCTTCTTCCGCGGCAGCCGCCCGAAGCTGAACAGCGCGCCGTCCACGAGCACGGCGGGCGGCATCGGAGGCCGGAAGCGCTCGACGATCGTGCGCCCTTCAGCGGACGCGACGTCCACCTCGCGGATCTCTATGGGGAACTCGCGCGCGAGCGCGTCGAGCGCCTCCCGCGCGTCAGCGCAGAGGTGACACGCCGAGGCGGAGACGAGCACGATCTCGGTCAGGCGGAGCCTTCCCGCCTCGCGCGTATCCTGAACCATCGGGCCGCCCTTCGGTCGTCCTCGCCGAGCGTCGAGCGTCCAGACGAGCGCTCCGCGTTCGGTCCTTGGATCTGATCCATCCGTGCCCACTCCTTCGCATCAATCTGGTCCCGAGATGTGAAGGCGCGGTGAACGCCTTGAGCAGAGGCCGTGGTTCTTCGCCGCAGCGGAGGGAGCGGGCGCGACCAACGACCCGCGAGGACCTACGACGAGGACGGGGATAGCGATCCGTCGCTGTCGGAGGATCTCGCGACACACCTCACGAACTTGTTGCGCGACGAGTAGGCGTCTACCGCCTCTTGCGGCGGAGGGGACGCTCGCCTCGGTTGACCTCGGTCAGGAAGACGTCCACGTTCGCGAGCTTCTCCAGGAGGCGATCGATGCGGCCGTTGGGCTCGGGGTCTGCATCGACCGGCTGGGTCAGCTCCTGGCGCGTCATCCGATCAGGGCCGACGAGCGCGTGGAGTCGCACGGCTCCCTCGAGATCCGGCGATGTCCGCTTCAACCGGGCAAGGTCCTCCAGCGAGGCCACGCGAGCCTTCACGCCGTGCCCCACGTCCATCTCCGCCGCGTTCGCGTCGAGCGAAGCGAACTCCAACGGCAGCTCAAGACAGTCGAGACGACCGTACGACGTGTCGTACGAGACGCGGTCCTCGCTCGAGGAAGCCGGGGCGTCGAGCTGAGCCCCGAGCTGCTGGAGCGCGAGCGCGAGACGCGGCAGGTTCTGCGGGTCGTTCGGCAGGCAGATGTCGACATCGTCGGTGTCGACGGGACCGCCGCGCACGGCGGCGCCGAGCCCCCCGACCAGCAGGTATGACACCCCGTGCGAACGCAACCCCGCCAAGATCCGCAGCGGTTCGAACCCCTGAACGAGCATCGGTTCCTCCTCCCCCGTTCCTACTTCGGCGCGGAGGACCACAACTCTGAAGTGGTCCGGTCGAACACGCTCGAGGCCAACCTCGGTAGCATCGACGTCATGACGCGGACCGTGGCTTCGATCGTCGGCGGGACGTCCCTGGGCGACGCTCCGGGTGGCCGTCTCACCGTACCGAACCCGTCGGACCTGTCGCAGACCGTCGCCGAAGCGCTCCTCGGCGACGCCGCGACGTTCGTCGACGCCTGCCGCGCCGCACGCGCCGCGCAATCCGGGTGGGCGGCGGTTCCCGCGCCCGTCCGGGGACACGCGATCCAACAGCTCGGACGGCTGGTCGAGGACAACAAGGAGACTTTGTCGCAGCTGTTGACCCGCGAGATCGGCAAGCCGATCGCCGAATCCCGCGGAGAGGTCCAAGAGGTCATCGACACCTGCAACTTCTTCCTGGGCGAGGGGCGCCGGCTCTACGGCCAGACCGTGCCGTCCGAGATGCCGGACAAGCAGCTCTTCACGTTCCGCACCCCGGTCGGCGTGGCGGCCATCGTCACCGCCGGGAACTTCCCGGTCGCCGTACCCTCGTGGTACCTGGTCCCGGCGCTGCTGTGTGGCAACGCCGTCGTGTGGAAACCGGCCGAGTACACCCCCGCAACGGCCGAAGCGTTCGCGCAGCTGTTCCTGCATGCGGGCTTCCCCGCCGGCGCCTTCAACATGGTGCTCGCGGACGGTGCGCAGACGTTCGAAGGGCTCGAGCGAGCGCTCGACGAGCATCTGGTCGACAAGGTGGGCTTCACCGGCTCCACCGACGTCGGCCGGCGGATCGGCGAGCTCTGCGGCAGGCACCTCCAATCACCGTGCCTCGAGCTCGGCGGGAAGAACCCGCTCGTCGTGATGCCCGATGCCGACCTGGACCTGGCCGTTGAGGGCGCGCTGTTCAGTGGGTTCGGGACGGCGGGCCAGCGGTGCACGTCGCTCGGGATCGCGATCGTCCACGCCGACGTCCACGCCGACTTCATGGCGCGCTACGACAAGGCGGTCGGCGAAGCGCCGATCGGCGATCCGACGAAAGACGTCCTGTACGGCCCCATGATCAGCGAACGCTTCATGGACCGGTTCCTCACGTGGCTGGAGCTGATCCGGCCGCACCACCGCGTCAGCGGCTCGACCGGCACCGGTCGTATCACCGCCAGCAACCCGCGCGAGGGCTTCGTGGGCGACCCCGACGAAGGACTCTTCTGCCACCCGACGATCGTCGACGGCGTCACGACGGACGACGACATCTACTCCACGGAGACGTTCGGACCGATCGTGGCGGTCGCGTCGTTCGAGACGTTCGACGAGGCCATGGAGCTCGCGAACGGCCACGGGTACGGGCTGTCGAGCTCGATCTACACGCGAGACCCGCTCCATGCGTTCCGGTTCCGCGAGCGGATCACGGCGGGCATGGTGAGCGTGAACAATTCCACCTCGGGCGCAGAGGCCCACCTGCCGTTCGGCGGCAACGGCAAGAGCGGAAACGGCTCACGACAGTCGGGCATCTGGGTGCTCGATCAGTTCACGCGCTGGCAGGCGATGAACTGGGACTACTCGGGCCGTCTCCAGAAGGCACAGATGGACGTGGCCGACGTCGAGGCCGATCTCGGGTTCCGTCTCGAGAGCTGATCGCGGCGCTAGGGCGACGGGCTGGCGGACGGCGACGGGGTCGGCGAGCCGGAAGCACCTGTCCCGGCCTGCTCGGCCGCCAGGTCGTTGGCCTGCTGCACCAGATCCTGTGCCTGGGCGAGCTCGGACTGGTACGTCCCAAGGTCGCCGGCGGTCAACGCCGCGTCGGCGGCCGCGAAGTGCTGCAACGCCTGGTCGAGCAGGTCCGCGACCTGCTCGTCGATCGTCCCACCGGGCGTTCCGCCGGGCGTCCCGCCGGTGCCCCCGTCCCCACCGCCGGTCTGCCCGGCCGTCGATGCCGCCAGGGCCTCGGACAGGCTCGTCCCGATCCCCACCTTGTCGCCGTTCACGACGATGACCCGCTTCAGCTCCGGGATGGAGGTCGCCTGTGTGGAGCGAACGTAGACCGGCTGCACGTACAGCAATGAGTCGTTGATCGGGATCACCAGGAAGTCGCCGAACACGATCGACGAGCCCCCCGTCCCGAGCAGCGTTCGATCGCGAGAGAACTCCGGGTCCTGGTTGATCTGCGCGAACACCTGCGTGGGACCGTCGATGTTCCGACCGCTCGGGAACGTGTACACCACGATGTCCCCGTACGAGTCGGGGTCGGAGTTCGCGGCCATCCACGACACCAGGTTCTGCCGCTCCGACGGCGTGAACGGAAGGATCAGCATGAAGTTCTCGTCCGTCTCGCCCGGCAGACGCATCAACGAGTAGTACGGGCGCATGGCTGAGGATCCGGAGTCGGCGACGGCCGCGTTCCCCGCGACCGTCGGGTCGATCGGGACCTGCCACACGTCCTGCTTCTGGAAGAACACCACGGGGTCCGTCACGTGGTACGTGGCGAACTGCGTCGCCTGGACCTGGAAGAGGTTCTCGGGATAGCGGATGTGGGCCTGCAGGTCCGCCGACGCGTCGTCCTTGGACGTGAACATCTCGGGGAACGCCCGCGCCCACGCCTGAACGATGGGGTCTTCCGTGTCCCAGATGTAGTACTTCACGTCGCCGTTGTAGGCATCGACCGTGACCTTCACGGAGTTGCGGATGTAGTTCGCGTTCCCGGTCATGTCCCCCTGGGTGGCGGCTCCGAGGTCCATCGTTTCCGAGTACGGGAACTCGTTCGTCGTCGTATAGGCGTCCCAGATCCACGTGAGCCTGCCGTCAACAACCGCGAGGTACGGATCCGCGTCGAACTTCAGGAACGGCGCCGGCTTCGGAACGCGCTGCGCGAGGTCGCGGTAGATCATGATCCGGCTGTTCGAGTCGATCAGGCCGGAGATGAGCAGGTTGATGTCCTTGAACCGCCACGCGAACAGCGCGCGCTGGAAGATGTTCCCGACGGGTATGCCTCCGGTCCCGGTGTACGTCGTCTCCTGCTCTGCCGAGGCCCCCTCGTAGTCCAGCTCCTTCGTCCCCGTGTTGGTGACGACGAACGGCACGTCGTCCAGCTCGCCGAAGTAGATCCTGGGCTCGGTGATCGCCGGCTCTCCCACCGGAGGGATGTCGCGGAGCGTCAGGAGCGGCGCGCCCTCGGTCGTCGCCGTGTTCACCTGCGCGGCGATGGCGCCGTAGCCGTGCGTGTAGACCAGGTGCGTGTTCTGCCACGTTTGGCCACCGGCCGGGATGCCGTTCTGGCTGATCTCCCGGCCCGATACCATCAGGACGCGCGGCTCGCCCGCCACGGTGTAGCGATCCACGTCCACGTCCTCGAACTCGTAGTACTGGCGGATCCGCTGCAGCGACTGGAAGTTCTCCTTCAGCACCGACGGGCGCCACAGGCGGATGTTGGACACCGTGGCGTCGTTCTCCTGGAGCGCTTCCGGCGAGACGATCAGGTCGACGGGCCGTTCGGACACGGTGATCTTGTCCAATCCGAACGCTCGACGGGTGCCCTCGATGTTGTAGCCGATGTACGGGGACTCGCGCTGCTGCTCCTGCGGCTTGACGCTGAACTGCTGCACGAACGCCGGATACGCCGTGCCGAGCAACACCGACACCAGCGCCAGCAGACCGACCGCGATCACCGGCAGGCTCCACAGACGCACGCGGATGTTCACCAGGAACAGCACGGCACAGATCACGGCAACGATCGCCAGGAAGTTCAGCGCGGGCAACTGCGCCTTCACGTCCGTGTACGACGCGCCTTCAACGACGCCGCGCGGCGAGGTGAGCAGGTCGAACCGCCCCAAGTAGTAGCCCCACGCTTTCGTCAGCAAGATCAGGCCGAGCAGGACCGACAGGTGCGCGCGAACCGCCGGGTCGACCTTGTCCGCGAGCGCGGGCGCCTGGGGCTGGATCCCGCCCCACACGAAGTGCGCGATGCCCACGATCAGGGTCACGCCGACGAGCGAGGAGAACAGCCACCCCTGCAGGAAGCGGAGCCACGGGAGGGAGAACACGTAGAACGCGGGGTCGCGATCGAAGAGCGGCTCAGTGGAGCCGAACGTCAGCCCGGACCCGTTCCGCCACAGTAGGAACACCTGCCACTGACGGGAGACGCCGATGCCGACGACGAGCGCGAGGGCGGCGGCGGCGAGCGGGATCAGCCACCGCAGGTAGGGCTCCAGGCTCTGACGGACCCGGTCAACCGCCTCCTGCTCGGGAGTGACGATCCTGGTCGTCGGCGTGATCCGGCGGACGATCAGCATGTTCACGTAGAGGAGCACGAAGAACAGCAGCCCGAAGATCAGGCCGAGCATCGCCTTCGTTCGCAGCACCGACCAGAAGACGCCGGAGAGCTTCACCTCACGGAACCACAGGAGGTCGACGAAGAACCCCGACATCACCGTGAAGCCGATGAACGTGAGGATGAGGATGGCGATCAGGACGATCGGCCACCGGCGGGTTCCCGCCGGGATGCTCATGCGCATCATGTCGGTGCTCGTTCCCTCCCCCACACGGCGGATCTGCCGCGAGGGCAAAGCCTAACGCATGCCGGAGGTAACGCCGCCCGGACCCTAAGCCCCGGCGGAGCCGCTGAGGACGCCTTCACCGCCGAGCCGCCCGAGGGCGTCGAGCGCGTCCTGGAACGTCGAGACGGGGATCAGCTCCATGTCCCCGGTATCGACGTCGCTGAGTTCCTGCATGTTGTCCGCGGGCACCAGCAGGACCGTGGCTCCGGCGCGTTGCGCGGCCACGACCTTGTCCTCGCTCCCTCCGATCGGACCGACCCGTCCTCGCGTGTCGATCGTGCCTGTCCCCGCGATCGTCCGACCCGCCGTGATGTCGCCCGGCGTGAGGAGGTCGAACAGGCCGAGCGCCCACATCAGCCCCGCGGAAGGGCCGCCCACGTCCCCGCTGGAGATCTGTACATCGAACGGGAACGGATCGATCAGATTGATGCCGATCCGAGGTTCCTCGACGTCGGGAACACATCGCTCTCGCGCGATCGTGAGCTCGTGCGTCTCCCCGCCGGCCCGGACCTCGAACGTGATGGGCTCCTTCACGGGAACCGCATCGAGCGCCTCCGAGGCGTCGTCGGCCGAGTGGACCGGCGTTCCCTGGATCGACTCGACCACGTCGCCGGCGAACAGCTCTCCTTCGGCAGGACACCCCGGATAGACGAACTCGAGCAGCGCCCCGTCGCCGTGGTCCTTCGGATAGTCGGTCAGCCGGCGCAGCACCACGTCGGTGGCATCGATCTTGCTCTGGTCCATCTGAGAGAGCGAGCGTCGGGTCTCTTGTTCGGCCGTCTGCCCCGGCGGGTAGAGCGTCTCCCTCGAGACCACGGCCTGGTGGGGATCGAGCCACG
>CAZDXK010000040.1:0-9350 GCA_964509215.1 uncultured Actinomycetes bacterium
GTCGCACGCGAGCGCCTGCGCGATCATCACGCGCTGCTTCATCCCGCCGGACAGCTCGTGCGGATAGCTCCGCATGATCTTCCGCGGGTCGGCGATCCGGGTCTCGGCGAGGCTGTCGATCACCCATTCCTCGACGACCGTACGGACCCTCCGCGCGCCGGCGCGGACCCCCGGCGACCGGAGCGCGAGGGACTCGACCAGCCTCGTCCGCTGGTTCGCCATCCGACGGAGCAGATGGCCGGCGACGGAGCCGTCGGTCGGGTCGACGCCGGCTCGCCGGAGCACCTCGTCGGTGCGGTGCGCGTAGAGGACCTCCGCGATCTGGCCGCCGATCGGGAGCGCCGGGTTCAGCGCCTTGCCCGGATCCTGGAAGATCATCGCGATCCGATTGCCACGGATGTCGCGCAGTCGCCCTTCGGAGGCGGTGAGCACGTCCACGGCCTCCTCGCCGGTCCGGTCGCAGTCGGGGCAGCCCGTGCCGTGGCACGTCGGGCAGGGTGACGGCACGCGACCGCGGCCACCGCACGACAGACACCCGGTCCCGCCGCACACGGGGCACGCCGTCGTCGGCCGGAACACCACGCGTCCGCCGGCGTGCACACCCGGGGGCATCGGGACGAGGCGGAGGAACGACCGCGCGGTGACGGTCTTCCCGCAGCCGGTCTCGCCGACGAGTCCGAGCGCCTCGCCGTCGAGGATGTCGAACGAGACCCCGTCGACGGCGTGCACGAGGCCCGCCTTCGTCCGGAAGTGGATCCGCAGGTCCTGAACCGACGCCAGCACGCGCTCGCCGGCGGGTCCGGGCGGCGCATGCCCGACCTCGATCTCGCGCTCCCGGGGCCCCCTCGTCACCGGCGCGACGTCCGTGGGTCGAGCACGTCGCGCAGGCCGTCGCCGACCAGGTTGAAGGCGAGGGCCCACACGAACACCATCAGCCCGGGGAACGTCGACGCCCACCACCGTCCGGCGGAGATCCCCGCCTGTCCGGAGCTCACGAGGACGCCCCATTCCGCGAGGCCGGACTCCGCCAGGCCGATGAAGCTCAGCGTGGCGCCGATCAGCACGACGTTGCCCATGTCGAGCGTCGCCTGGACCACGACGGGCGTGATGGAGTTGGGCAGGACGTCCTTGAGGAAGATGTTCAGCCGCGAGTCGCCCGTGACTCGGGCCGCGTCGACGTACTCGTTCTGCTTCACGTGGATCACCTGGCCACGGATGATCCGGGCGTACTTCACCCAGAAGACGGCGGCCAGGGCGAGGATGATGTTCCGGAACGAGGGCCCGAGGACCGCGGCGATCGCGAGCGCGAAGATCAGCTCCGGGATCGAGAGGAACACGTCGACGATCCGCATCAGGAACTCGTCCAGTCGTCCGCCGAGGAACCCCGCGAGGCTCCCCACCACGACGCCGATCGCGACGGTCACGGAGACGACGATCAGGGAGAGGCGCAGCGAGGTCCGGGACCCCCAGACGATGCCGTAGAGGACGTCGCCGCCCTCCTGCGTGGTGCCGAGGGGATGGCCGGGCGTGCCTGGGGGCTCGTTCAACGCGCCCCAGTCCCGGGGCATCTGGTACGCGTCGGGCGTGTTGGGTTCCATGAGGAACGGCGCCAGCAGCGCCATCAGCAGCAGCGCTACGATCATCAGCAGACCGATCAGCGCGGTCGGGCTCTTGAGCGCTTCCAGGGCGACGCTGCCGAGCCGGCGCGCCCGGACGCGGAACGCCTGCGCGGCGACCTGGAGCCCGGACGGCCGGCGCTCGACCTCGATCATCCGCTCACTCTCCCAGGACCACTCGCCGGTCGAGGTACGCGTAGGCCGCGTCCACGACGAGGTTCACGATCAGGAACATCACGCTCGTAAACAGCACGTAGGCCATGATCGTCGCCCGGTCGCCGCGCAGGACCGCGTCGGCCATCCACCGCCCGAGTCCCGGCCACCGGTAGATCACCTCGACGACGATGGTCCCCTGCAGGAGGAACCCGAAGCTCAGCCCGATCACCGTGACGGTCGGGATCAGCGCGTTCCGCCGGGCGTGTCGGCGGAGCACGAGCCGCTCCGGGAGCCCCTTGGCGCGGGCCGCGTCGACGTACTCCTCACCGAGCTCCTCCACGAGGGAGGACCGCATCATGCGGAGGATGATCGCGGTGGTCGAGAACGCCAGCGTGACCACCGGGAGGGCGAGGTGCCACAGCGCGTCGACGAACGCGCCGAGGTCGCCCGCGAGGAGCGCGTCGAGCGTGTAGAAGCCGGTCGGATGGGCGATGCGGGCGAAGACGTCGGCATCGGACCGCCCGATCGAGACCCAGCCCAAAGTGACCCAGAAGACGATCAGCAGGATGATGCCGAACCAGAACAGCGGGAGGCTCGCGCCGCTGATCGCGAACACCCTCGCGAGGTGGTCGGCGAGGCGGTTCCGGCGGGCGCCGGCGAACGTCCCCAGCTTGATGCCCATGTAGACGGCGAGGAGCGCGGCGAAGACCGCCAGCTCGATCGTCGCGGTGAGCTTCTTCGGGAACACCTCCGCGACGGGCGCGGCGGCGACGCCCGACCAACCGAGGTCGCCTCGGAGCACCCCGCCGGCCCAGTAGACGTACTGGACGGGGAGCGGATCGTTCAGGTGGAACCGATCCTCGAGCTCCTCGACCTCCTCCTGCGTCATCTCGTGGGAGAGGTAGATCCCGATCGGCGATCCGCCCGCGCGCGAGAGGGTGAAGACGATGATCGAGGTCAGGAAGATCAGGAAGGGGAGGATCAGCAGCCGCCGGAGCACGTAGTCCCTGATCTGCATCAGGATCCGTCTCGCGCGGGGAGGAAGGGGGGGAGCGGGCCGTCGTCGGAGGCGCGGTCAGCGCGCCCCCGACGACGGTCCCCGGTCGCCCTCGTCACTTGTCGTACAGCGCGAACTTGAGACTGGGCCGCGGCCACAGCGGGTTCATCACGAAGCCCTGGAGCCACTCGCGGTGGGCGTTCAGCGCCGTCTCGTTCCCGGCGAGGATCCACATCGGGTCCTCGTACAGGATCTCCGCGAGCTGACCGTAGATCTGGACTCGCTCGTCGGGGTCCGTGGTGGTCGAGGCATCATCGATCATCGAGGCGATCTGGTCCGGGTCCTCGTAGCCGTTCGCGAACCCGTGGATCTGGCCCCACGGGCCGTCGGGATGGATGTAATCTCGCATGAACGCGTGCGGGTCGGCGTACGGATCGGCGTTCTTCACCCACATCGCGTATTCGAGCGGATCCTGCGCGTGCGCCTCGTCGAACTGTGCCTCCGCCACGGCGAGGACGCGCACCCGGAAGTTCTCGTTGAGCCCCTCGAGCGAGTCCTTGAGGACGATTGCGCCGACCTCGAAGAGGTTGGCCTCCTCCGTGATCACCGAGATCGTGAACCCCCGGTCCCACCACCCGGACTCGCGGAACAGCTCCTCGGCCCGAGCGAGATCCTGCTCGTAGACCGGCATGCTCTCGTCGTATCCGAGGACGCCCTGCGGGAAGTAGTGCGGGACCGGTGCCCCGAACCCGCCGAGCGCTCCGTCGATGAACCCCTGGTAGTCGAAGGCGTAGTTGAACGCCTGGCGGACCCGCTTATCCCAGAAGAAGTCCGTCGGGATCGTGTCCTCCGGTGGCAGGGCGCCCTCCGGGATGTTCAGGTTCATGCCGATGTGGATCGGCTCGAGGAGGAATTCCCCCGCGAAGACCTCGACGCCCTCGGCTCCCTCGACGTCTCCCACGAACGACGGGTCGGTCTCGATCGAGTCGTAGTCGCCGGCGCGCAGACCGAGCACGCGCACGTCGGGGTCCGGGACGATCTCGAACCGCAGGTCCAGGTTCGCGGGCGTGCCCCAGTACTCCTCGTTCACCTCGAACAGCATGTTCTCGCCCCGGTTCCACGCGGTGAAGACGTACGGGCCGGTGCCGACCGGGTTCGTCTGCATGAACTCGTTCGGCTCGCCGGAGGTGATCCCGCCGTTCGCCTCGACGACCTCTTCCGACACGATCGACGCGACCGACTGCGTGACGACCGAGTTGAGGAAGGCGGCGTTGGGCTGGTTGAGCGTCACCTCGAACGTGGACTCGTCGACCACGGTCGTCTCGGTGATGATGTCGGCCAGCAGGCCCGCGTTCGCCTCCGGGAGGTCCATCTCCAGGACGCGGTCCCAGGAGTACTTCACGTCGTCCGCCGTGAGCGGGCTCCCGTCGTGGAAGCTGACGCCTTCCCGGATCGGGAACGTGTAGGTGAGTCCGTCCTCGGAGATCATGCCGTTGTCTTCCGACGGGACCTCGGTGGCCAACCCCGGCTCCAGCTCCGGCCCTTCGGGACTGAACTCGACCAGGCGCTCGTACACCTGGAGGATCACGGACTCCCCGCCTTCACCCGGCTCCGCCTGGGCGGGGTCGAGGGACAGCGGCTCGTCGTCGGCGGCGTGGACGATCACGTCGGGGTTCTGGACCTGCGCCCCGTCGTCGCCGTCCGGCGCCGGGTCCCCGTCACCGTCGCCGCCGCCCGTGCACGCGGCCAGGACGAGCCCGAGCGCGAAGAGGAGGGTGAGGGCCCGCCTCCACGAAGGACCGCCACGGGCGTCCCCCGGAGCCCGTGCACCCGCGTGGCGTCCCGTGCGTGTCCCTCGCGCCGATGCGAGAGGGCTTCCGGTGTCGTTCGACATCGACCCCCACCCCTCGTCGTCCCGTGCGACCGCTCGCGCGTCCGACCAGGACCGGACGATGAAGGGTCGCGCCCAAGCGCAAGTGTTCTGTACATTGTGTATTCGTGTCAAGCCACACCGACCCGGAAGGCAGCTACCGGGCCATCCCGAGCTGCTCCGCCATCCAATCCCCCGCGAGTGGCCGGTACTTGTACGGGATGTTGTTGCAGACGTGGTTGCCCTCGGGGTACATCACCAGCTCGGCGTTGGGGGCCTCCGCCGCGACGCGCTCGGCATGCTCATACGGAACCAGCCGGTCCTGGCGGCCGAAGATCACGAGGAACGGCTGCGTGAGCTTCGGCAGCACTCCCGTGAGCGTCATCTCGTTCGCGACCGCCTGCGCTTCGTCTAGGTCCTTCGCGCCGGAATGGTGCATGAACGTCTCGCGCGAGATCGAGGGGCGGTCGGCGATCAGCTCGCCGAACGAGTGGGCGCCGCCGATCGCGCACACGGCTCTCACGCGCGGCTCGAACGCCGCGGTCCGGGGCGCGTAGTACCCGCCGAGGGACACGCCGACGACGCCGACCCGGTCGAGGTCGAGGTCCGTCCTGCCGGCGAGGTGGTCGAGCAGCGCGATCGGACCCACCTCGTAGTCCGGTCGGATGTGCGTGTGGTAGCCGGTCTCGCCCTGGCCCGGCCCGTCGAGCGAGACCGTGGCCACGCCGCGGGCGAGGAACACGTCCTCCCAGCGGAAGAACTCCTCCTTCGTGGAGTCCAGGCCGGGGAGCAGGAGGACGAGCGGCGGGCGCTCGACGCCAGGCGGACGACGCAGGTTGGCCACCATCTGCGCGCCCTCGAACGGGATCTCGAGGCGCTCCGCAGCCGGGTCGAGCAGCCGGTGGGCTTCGCGGAGGGCCGACACGGCTCGGTCCGAGGCGTCGCGATGCTTGTCGAGGTCGACCATCCACACGAACTTCGCGAAGTGGTAGGACAGCGAGGCGCGGACCCAGGCGTCGCCGGCCGAGAGCGGCCGGCCGCGCTCCTCGGCCTCGCGCGCGAGGTCGGCGTGCATGTCGCCGTTCGCGCACCAAGCGTCCAACCAGTCCTCCCATCGCTCGAGGCCGCTCGTGATCCTGCCGAAGTCGTTTGGGTCGACACCCTGCGAGGTGAACCGTGGTGCCCAGTTCGCCGTCGCGGCCTCGATCCGCTCGTCGCTCATCTCCCCACACCTCCCGATCGGACGGACACGGTCATCGCCTCGACGTCTCCGGAGAGGCGGTTGAGGCTGTCGGCCCAGTGTCCCGGCATCGGCCGCACACGACAAGGCACCCGAGCGCGGTCAGTCCGGCGCGAATGTCCCTGTGACGAGCTCGCCTGCCGGCTCGTATGTGCCGATAACGACTCCGGTGGTGGAGACCTTGCTGTCGACGAGCTTCAGCCCGGAGGGGATGGTGCCTTCCGAGAACAGGCGTTTGCCCGACCCGATGACGAGGGGGAACGGCGATTGCGCTAGAGCACTCGTCCGCGAGCTTTCACACGAGAAGACTCCGTATACGCGCACGCCGTGTTGGCTCGCGCAGCGCTCGAACTTGCAAGCAGGGCTTGGTGGGATGCGATAGGACGGCCGGATGCCTCCTCTGACGACGAGACGGCGATAGCTGAACCTAGCTGAGTTTAGGGACTCGCGAGAGCAATCCATATAGGGCAACTCTCCTACGCTGGCAGTGATCCGAGGCAAGGAAAAGGCGGGAGGGCGTGCAATCAGTCACACGCACCGCTTGAGCCCGACCGCGTGGGACGTGATGCCGGCCGCTTCGAGGCTCCGCTCGCGCTCGGCGTCGAGCGCACGGAGCAAACCGTCGTGGTCGAGGCCCGCCTGGGCGAGGATCCGTCCAGCATCCCAGCCGGTTCGCCGCGACAGCGCGAGCAGGAGGTGCTCGGCCTCGAGCTTCGCCGCACCCTGGAGGCGAGTCTCTTCCCGGGCCTGCACGACCATGGCACCCGACCGCTTGTCGAATCGCTCAAACATCGCGTCTCCTTCCCGTCTCGATCCCGGCAGCCGAGATGCGCTTGGCGTACTTCTTGTGGACGGCCTGGCGGGTCACACCGAGCGCTTCGGCGATGCGGCTCCAGGTCCACCCGGCGCGGATCGCGCGCTCGACCTCCGCGGCCTTTCCGAACGCGGCGGCACGCGCCCCGGCGTGCTCGACCACCTACTGGGTGGCGCCCAGTGAGAGAACACCGGCGCACAAGGACGTGCTCAGCTTGGATCTGCTAGGTGCGCTCTTCGGTCGAAGTGACATGCTCCGAGCAGACGGGTGCCTTCACCGAGCCCGTAGGTTCGACTCAGGAGGCATCCGAATGAAAGCGATCGTGCAGGAGCGGTTCGGTCCGCCGGACGTCTTGCGGCTCGTGGACACCGACCTGCCCGAGGTCGGGGCCGACAATGTGATGGTTCGGGTACACGCCGCCGCGATCAACCCGGCTGACTGGCACATCGTGCGAGGCGACCCGTACGTCGCGCGACTCATAGGCGTGGGGCTGACGAAGCCGAAGCACCGCGTGGCCGGGAGCGACGCGGCGGGCGTGGTGGAGGCGATCGGCGCGAAGGTGCGAGGGCTGCGGCCCGGCGACGAGGTGCTCGGCTTCTTCCGCGGCGCCTTCGCCGAGTACGCGTGCGCCGCGGAAGACAAGGTGGTGCCGAAGCCTGCGAGGCTGACATTCGAGCAAGCGGCCGCGGTCCCCATCGCGGCGACGACCGCACTGCGCGGGATCCGCGACGTGGGCGAGGTGAAGGCGGGCCAGCGGGTGCTCGTCAACGGGGCCGGCGGCGGGGTGGGCACCTTCGCGGTCCAGATCGCGGCGGCGCTCGGCGCCGAGGTCACAGGCGTGTGCAGCACGGGCAACGTCGAGCTGGTGCGCTCGATCGGCGCCGCGCACGTCATCGATTACACGATGGAGGACTTCACCGCCGGGCCGACGCGGTACGACGTGATCCTCGACAACGTGAGCAGCCTTCCACTCAAACGGTTGCGAGGGGTGCTCACCCCGAAGGGGACCCTCGTGCTCAACGGTGGCGGTTCGCCCGGCCACGTGTTCGGGCCCTTCGCCGCCATCCTGAAGGCGGTCGTGGTCAACCTGTTCGTCTCGCAACGGTTGCGCCCGCTCCCGTCGAAGCAGAAGCGGGAGGAGCTGCTCGACGTGACCGGACTCATCGAGGACGGGAAGCTCACGGCGGTCGTCGACCGGACCTATCCGCTGGCCGAGACGGCCGAGGGCTTGCGCCACGTGGAGCAGGGGCACGCGCGCGGCAAAGTCGTCGTCACCGTGGCGTGAGACGGGCACACGGCCTCTACCGGGTGGTGAACGGACGGGCATAGAGAGTCGCGCGTTCCCACTTGCCCGTAATGAGGTCTAATCGCTCACGCGCCCCGGCGCGCTAGCCCCCGCGGCACGTCGGAGCCCGGCCGAAGCCGGGTCTCCGAGCTCTGCCCCCGCATTCGTCCTTCAGCTACCCGATAACAGGCAACTTCGCCTCGCACCATCATCAACCGGATGGTTCGCGCCGAAGCCTAAACAGGGCGTGACGACCGAGATCGTCGGGAACTGCGGGTGACCGAGTCGAACAGGAGGCTCGGCCGATGGCCTCACCGTGTCACCGGTCTTGTGCGTGGATTCTGAACGGCCATGTAGAGGCGGGTGTTTCCGCTGGTCAGTGCCCTCGGCAGGAATCGGACCTGCGACACCCGGTTTAGGAAACGGTGTCACCCAATTATTGCGCCGCCGGAGACGATGCTGGAACCTTGGCGCAATTGTGACCCGCCCAAGAGAAACCGCAGGTCAGAAGCCTGTTTGACGAGGACTGAGCCCGACATCGAGCCCACAGCGGGGAATCGACCGGCGCAGCGGGAGCCCGCGAGAAGCGGTCGCTACCTGGGGCGATAGACCCTTATTGAGCCGATCTCAATTTCGGAAAAATGGGCCAATCTGGCAACGACAGAGTTCTACCCACGATCTCGCCCGCCACAGGGCGGCCGGCTGCCCCGCGCGAGCGCCACTCAGGCGGCCTTCCGCCTATAGATCGACCGAGGTCTTGCCTAACCCCCTCGTATGCAAATCCGAAGAACCGTCACCGCCGGCATGCGCGCAAGCCAAAGAGTCTTAGGGCTGGAAGAAAGCCAAGCACCCAGCTATGATCCAAGTTCGGACGGCAGCGCCGTCCGGGGTTGAGCCTGCGGCTCGACCAGGCCTGCGGCCACCCGACGCGCCTGCGGCGCGACGGATTCCTAGTCGGTATACGAGCAAAGGAGACCGCATGCGCACGTCCGACAATCAGGAGCCGTACAGCAAGAAGCAACGCGTGGATATGGCCAAGAAGGGGTGGGCCATCCCGATCACCAACGACGCGGGCGAGATCCTTGACGGCTCGTGTCCGATCGCGAACAAGAACGATCTAGCCGACGCGATCAAGCATCATCCTTTTCGGAACAAGAGCCCGGTCAAGGCTCACATCACCAAGCGAGCCACGGCACTCGGCGCACTCGAGATGCTTCCGGGGAACCGGGGGAAGGCTCCCAGACGTCGCGGGAGGCCGGTCGGTGCGGTCTCGCTTACTCGGGAGCGGGAAGACACGATCCTTGGTCTCATCCGCAAGGGCGTCTTCGCCCACGTCGCTGCAGAAGTGGCGGGAGTCTCTGCTCGAACCTTG
>CAZDXK010000041.1:0-9271 GCA_964509215.1 uncultured Actinomycetes bacterium
TCGAACAACCGATCGTGCTCCTCGCGCAAGAACCGAGGCACAGCCAGCTCGACCAAAGCGGCGGCATCGGGATGCGCCGCCGCCGGTGAGGCGAACTCTACCCGGCTCCCGAGCCCTTCGATCTCTCGCCGGTACAGGATGGCACCGTTGCCGACGCACAACACCTCCCCGGGCAGAGCCTGGAGCTCGGCGACCAGGTAGTCCGGCTTCAGGACCAGGAACTCGGTCTCTCGTACCACCCCGCCCGGCACGGCTCGGTAGACGGCGGCGAAGACCTCCCCCCGTCGGGCGTCGACCACGGCGGCGATCCGTCGCGACGTGTGCCGCACCGTGTAGGCAAGGGCGTCGAGGCTGGTGATGCCCATGATCGGCACGCCCAACACCTGGGCGAGGGTCTTCGCGGTTTCGACGCCAACCCGGAGCCCGGTGAACAGCCCCGGACCGATACCCACCGCGATGCCGCCGACCTGGTGGAGGTCGAGGCCCGACCACGCGAGGAGCTGCTGTAACGCGGGCGTCACCGACTCCTGTCGGGCCTTGCCGGCGATCGAGACGCTCGCCAGCGTCTCGAGATCGCTGCCGATGGCCACGCTCGTCTGGGGCGTCGACGTATCGATGCCGACGACGATCATCGACCTTGGCTCCACGGCGCCAGCGCCTGTTCCAAGCGCTCCCAGCGTTCGACCCAGGTCTGCCCGCCGGGCGTGAACATCAACCGGCGCGCCTCGTCGTCCTCGCGGCCGGTCAGCTCGATCGTGAGGTGGTCGGCGGGCAGGATCTCCTCGACGGCGTCTCCCCACTCGACCAGCAGGACGGCCTCGCCGTCGCCGAGCTCCTCCAGGCCCAGATCCATCACGTCCTGGATCCGCTCCAGTCGATAGACGTCGACGTGCGCGATCTCGAGGCGACCGCGGTACTCGCGCACCAGCGTGAACGTGGGCGAGACCACCTGATCGGTCACACCCAGTCCGCGGGCGATGCCTTGTACCAGGGTGGTCTTTCCCGCGCCGAGCTCCCCGGTGAGGATCACGGCATCGCGAGGCCTAAGGAGCTCGGCGAAAGCCTCGCCGACCGCTCGCGTGTCGTCTGCGGTCCCAGACCGCAGCTCCATCAGCATCAGAAGAGCTCCAACTGCACCTCGCCGGCACCCCTCTCATCCCCGGCCGCGTCCGAGGGGGCCGCCGTGGAATGGGGCTCGCGCAGCTCTTGCAGCGTCCGGCCGATCAGGCCGAAGTCCTCGCGGAAGAGCTCGAACTGTTTCGAGCCGTCTCCGCCGCTGCGGAGGATCGCCGCCGGGTGGAACGTGGGTATCACCGTCCGACCGTGCCACGGGAACGTCTGCCCCCGCAGCCGCGTGATGCCCTGCGCGGTGTTCAATACGAACTTCGTAGCGAAGTTCCCGAGCGTGGTGACCAACATCGGTTGGATGATGGAGATCTGCTCGACCAGCCACGGCGTGCACGCCTCGATCTCATCCGGCAATGGGTCGCGGTTCGCCGGAGGCCGGCTCTTCAACACGTTGGCGATGTAGACGTCTTCGCGTCGCAGCCCGATCTCTCCGAGCATGCGCGTCAACAGCTGGCCGGCGGCGCCGACGAACGGCTCGCCCTGCTTGTCCTCGTGGAACCCCGGCGCCTCACCGATGAACATCAGGTCGGCGTCGGGAGCCCCTACGCCGAACACCACGTGGGTCCGGGTCTCCGCCAGCCGGCATCTCCGACAGGTGGCCGCGTCCGCCGCGGCCTCGGCCAATGTCCGTGTCACGAGGCGACCTCGCTCGCAGCCGGGTAGCTGGGCACGCCCGTCGCCGCGCGGACCCCTCGGCGTATCGCCTCGGCGACAGCGTTCGACGCCATCTCCGGGAGCCGGACCCAGTCCGGCTCGGTCGTCCCCGTGCCGAACGCGAACGCCACATCGCCGTCCCAGTGCGTGTGTGCGGGACGGACGGCCAGCGCGATGCCGTCGTGCGCCGCGAAGGCCAACCGGAGCGCGCTGTCTCTGGTGAGACGGGCGTTCGTCCCGACACAGACGAGCGTGGTGTTCTCGATCGGCCACATCGGCGCCTCGGCCTCAGGATCCCCTCGGTTCCACGCGATGGCCGAGCCGTCGCTTTCGACGATCCGCCCGAGGGAATTGACGGCTGCGACGGCGCCGACCACGAGCTCGCCGTGCCGCTCCGAGGCCGTCCCGAACCCGCCCTTCATCCCTGTGCCAGGGTCCGGCAGCTTCCCGACCGTGGCCCCGGTCCCCGCGCCGACGGATCCCTCGGCGACCGGGCCATCCGAGGCCGCCTCGCACGCCGCGTACCCCGAGTCGGCGTCGGGGCGCGCGGTCGGGTCGCCCGCCCCCAGGTCGAACAGCACGGCCCCCGCGACGATCGGCACGCGCGCGACTCCCGTTTCGAACCCGATGCCATGCTCCTCCAGCCAGCGCAGGACGCCATCCGCGGCCGCCAAGCCGAAGGCGCTCCCACCCGTCAGCAGGAGCGCGTGAGCCCCCGGGATCAGCGTCCCGGGCCGAAGCAAGTCCGTCCCGAGCGTGCCCGGCGCTCCCCCTCGCACGTCCGCAGCGGCCACGGAGCCGTCGGGACAAAGGATCACGGTGCACCCGGTGAGACCGACGACGTCCGTCCAGTGTCCGACCCGCACGCCCGGGATGTCGGTGATCACGTCGTCTTCCTCGGCGATGTCCTCGGCGTCTTCTTCGGCGTCTTCTTCAGCGGCTTCCTGGGCGTCTTCTGGCCATCCATGGGCGGGTCGCCGCCGGGGAGGCATCTCCTCGCGAAGACTCGGATCTCGTGGTTCACCTCTGCGGGTCGTTCGAGCATGGCCATGTGCCCCGCGTGCTCGACCACGACGAGCGTCGCGTCGTGGAGGCCACCGACCAGCTCGACGGCCGTCGCCGGCGGTGTCACCCGGTCGTGCTGCCCGACGATGACGATCGCGGGCACCCGGACCCAGGGCAACGCATGGCGGAGGTCCATCTCCATCAACTCGGTGAGGCCGTCGGTCCAGACCCCGGCTCGCGCCCGGCCGGCCAGACCCACGATGTGGTCGACCAGATGTGGCTGCGCGTCCGGACCGAACTGGGTCATCCGCGCGAGAACGCCCCCGACGTCCGCGGGGCTCGCGAGGACCGCTCGGCGCAGTAGGTCGACCCGGCGAGCGGCGGTCGCGAACGTTCCCAGGCGGGGGCGCAGGAGCTCGACGATGGATCCCATCGCTCCGTGTAAGAGATCGGATGACGAGGCACCGATGAGTGCCACGCCGACGATCCGCGACCCGAAGATCTCGGGGCGTTGTTCGGCCATCGCGACGATCGCCATCGCCCCCATGCTGTGACCGATCACCACCGCCGGTCTGTCGGGAGCGACCGCGTCGAGCACCGCGGCGATATCGCGCCCCATCGCGCGGATCGACAGGTCCCCGTGCGCCGCCTCCGCGCTCGTCCCGTGCGACCGATGGTCCATCAACACGCACCGGAAGTCGTCGGCCAGATCGATCCACTGCTCACGCCAGACGGACATGTCCAGGCTGAACCCGTGGGTGAACAGCAACAGCGGCGCGTCGGGCTCCCCGGCAACCCGGACGGCGATCTCGGTGCCGTCGAACGACACGACCGGATCGAGCTGCTCGGGCGGAAGATCGCCGATCGACGACGCCCCTTCGCCAGCACGATGGTGACGGCCGACGAGGACCCGCACCGCGGCGCCGGCGACGAGGGTTCCGGCCGCGACGGCGGTCGCGATCGCCGCGGTGCGTCTCGTGCTCATGCCGTGTGCTCCCGCGGAACCCGGGCTCCGATCCCTGTCACGATCTCGTAGGAGATCGTCTCGGCCTGACACGCGAGCTGTTCCGCGGTGATCGTCTCCTCCCCTTGGCGGCCCAGCAGGACGACGTCGTCGCCGGGCTCGACCGGCACGTCGCCGCAGTCCACGATCAGCTGATCCATCGTCACGCTGCCCGCCACCCGGCATCGACGCCCCCGGATCAAGACGCCGGCCCGGGACGACAGGATGCGAGGGTAGCCGTCGGCGTAGCCCACCGGCACAGTGGCGACGTTCGCGTCCCGCTCCAGCCGGTAGCGGCGTCCGTACGACACGCGTTCTCCGGCGGGGAGCCGCTTGGTCAGGGCGACCCTCGAGCGCCAGGAGAGCGCCGGGCGAAGCCCCAGGCCGTCGCCGATGCCGGAGGCGGGCCGGAGGCCGTACATCGAGATGCCCGTCCGGACGAGGTCGAGGTGGGTCTGCGGGTACAGGATCGTGGCGCCGCTGTTCGCGGTGTGCAGGAGCGTCGGCGCGTACCCAGCGGCTCGAACCTCTTCGACGATCGCCAGGAAGCACTCCAGCTGGACCCGTGTGGTCAACTCGTCCTCGGAGGAACTGGCGTAGTGCGTCCACAATGCCTCGAGGCGCAGTCCGCGCGAGACCGCACGGTCGACGAAGGCCGTCGTCGCCTCGGGCGGATACACGCCACCCCGGTGCATCCCAGTGTCGACCTTCACGTGCACGGCGACCTCCTGTCCGCCGGCAGCTTCCGACAACCGCTCGAGAGCCGCGTCGGAGTAGAGGCTGGGCGTGAGCCCGGCCGCGATGGCCACGGACTCGGAACCGGGCGGGAACTCCGATAAGACCAGGACGGGAGCCTCGATCCCCGCATCGCGCAGCCGAAGCCCTTCCTCGACGAGCGCGACGCCGATCCACGCGGCCCCCGCCTCGAGCGCCGCCCGCGCGACCGCGACATCGCCGTGTCCGTACCCGTCGGCCTTCACCACCGCCATCAGCTCCGTCCCCTCGGGCTTCAACGTGCGCACGTTGTGGCGGATCGCATCCAGATCGACCTCCACCCAAGTGGGACGCAGCCGTCTCACGCGTCCTCCCGCACCCGGCTCACGGCCTTCGGCACGTGGCGCGCGATATCCGAGGCGAGCGCCCCACCGCCCGTCGATCGGCCCGACAAGATCCCGGCGAGACCGTGGACATAGGCGCCCGCGATCGCCGCGTCCACCGGCTCGAGCCCGCGAGCCACCAATCCTCCGATGATCCCGGTCAACACGTCTCCCGAGCCGGCCGTGGCGAGGACCGGGCCACCGGTTGGGTTGATCCTGACGACGCCGTCGGGCGTCGTCACCAGCGTGCGGCTACCCTTCAACAACGTCACAGCGCCGGTTCGCTGGGCCAGGGCGCGGGTGTGGGTCAGGCGATCCTCGGCCAGCTTGCGAGCCGACACGCCGGAGAGGCGCACGAACTCCCCGACGTGCGGAGTGAGGACGGCGTCCGATTTCCGATCGGCGATCTCGGCGGCGTGCCCCGTGAACGCGTTCAGCCCATCGGCGTCGAGGACGAACGGCACAGGGCTGTCGCGGACCAATCGTCGGACCAGCTCCGCGGTCTCCTCGTCGGCAGAGAGGCCGGGGCCGATCGCGAGAGCGTCCGCGCCCTCGAGCCGATCGAGCAGCGCGCCGAGCGCCGAGACCCCGACGGAACCGGCGCTCGTCTCCGGCAGCGACAGGAAGGTCGTCTCCGTGAGTCCCGCCTGGACGATCGGCATGATGCTGCTCGGCACCGCGACCTGGACCAGCCCCGTTCCGATCCGTCCCGCTGCCCGCGCGACCAGACGAGCGGCCCCCGGCATGTCGCGCGAGCCGGCGACGACCATGAGCACGCCCGTCGCCCGCTTATGGGTATCGATCTCGCGTTCGGGCAGGACCGCGTCCACGTCGGCGGGCTCCGTCAGGAACGCGTCGGCGTGCATCAGGTCGTGGGGGAAACCGATATCCACGACTCGAACCACGCCCGCCAGTTCCGCTCCGGGCAGCACGACCACGCCGACCTTGGCTGCCCCGAACGTCACGGTGAGGTCGGCGCGAACCGCGTCGCCTTCGGCCGCGCCGGTGGCGCCGTTCACCCCTGACGGGATGTCGACGGCCACGACCTGGGCCCGCGCCGCGTTCAGTCCGGCGATGGCGCCGGCCCAGTCGTCCTCAGGGATGCCGCGGAACCCCGTGCCGAAGAGCGCATCGATGGCGACGTCGGCCCGGTGCAGCTCACGATCGAGCATGGCGTGAGCGAACGGCAACACGCGGATCGACGGGACCTCGTTCAGGCGAGCGGCGTTGCCCGCGGCGGGCTCTCGCAGGTCGCCCAGCGCTTCGACGGCGACGACCGCGACCCGCACGCCCCAGCGCCCGAGATGCCGGGCGGCGGCCAGCCCGTCGCCGCCGTTGTTCCCCTTCCCGCAGACGACCACGGCGCGCCGACCGTAGGAGCCGCCCATGAGGTCGACAGCCGAGCGAGCGACGGCGCGTCCCGCCCGCTCCATGAGGGCCTCGGCGGGGACGCCGCGCGCCTGCGTCTCGCGGTCGAGCGCCGACGCCTGATCGGGGGTGAGGACGGGTTTCACTCGCCGACCGCCACCGCGAACGCGACCGCGTTCGTCTTCTCGTGCGTGAACGTCACCAACACCCTCGTAATGCCGAGCTTGTCGGCGCGATGCTTCGCGTTCCCTTCCAGGATGATCGACGGCGCTCCGCTCGGATGACGGCTCACGTGGATGTCCTGCCATCGCTTGCCGCGGTACCCGCCGAGCGCCTTGATGGTCGCCTCCCGAGCGGCGAACCGGCCTGCGTAGGACTCGGCGGGCCTCGCCTTGCGGTCGCAGTAGGCGCGCTCCTCGGGCGTGAACACCCGTTCCCGTATGGTCGGGTGCCGGGCGAGCGCGCGCTCCATCCGGGCGATCTCACAGATGTCGACACCCAGACCCAGGATCTCCACCCTGAAAGGCTAGACGACACGGGGTGGACGTGAGGCCGGTCAGGCGGAGGAGCCGACGGAGGGAACGACGTCGAGGACGAAGGTCTCCGGACCGTCGAACGCGCGCACCAAGCGGACGTCGCCGTCGTCGAGACCCGCTCGTGAGAGCTGTCCCCACCCGATGCCGAACGCCGTGCCGCCCATCACGACCGACTGCGCCGCGTACCAGCCGCCGAACCCCCCGATAGGCCGCATGGTGCGTGCATCGAGGAGCCACGCGTCCTGATCGTCCGAGCCCCCGGGGAGGTAGGCGATCGTCCGGGCGTCGACCCATGCCACGTCACCGAAGGCGAAGTCGGTCAGTCCGAAGCTCTTCGTCGACCCGTCCGCGATGTACACCGTGACCACCCGGGAGGGCGTCTGAACGGGCTGGGATCTGCCGAAGACGAAGCCCGCGATGCGCGTGCCGTCGGGCGAGATCGTGATCCCCTGCACGTGCGCGGGGATCGGCGCGACCGGCTCGAGGTTGCCGTCTCGCATGCTCACCTCGAACAGCTCGAGGCCGTTGATCACGTAGGCTCGACCGTCCTGGATCGCGACGTCGCGCATATGGCCGTGCCACACGACGCGGTCGGTCGAACCCGTCACCTGATGCAGCCAGTACTCGGTCTCGTGGCGCTCGAAGGCGAGCAGGCGCCCTCCGCTGCCGCTCAGGCATCCCGCGTGAGGTAGCCAGGGACGTCGCGTCTCGGCGACCGTGATCGTCCTGACCACGTCGAGCGAGGGCAGTTCCCGCACCACCAGCAGCGCCTTGCGGCCAACCGCTGCGGCCTCGAGGACGCGTGCCCCTCCGGGGCAGACCTGAACGTCCTGCGCGTGGCCGTCACCGGCGCCGTAGCCGAGGGTCCTGCCCTTGCGATCGAGCGCCATCAGCCGGTTCTCGCCCAGGTTGCCGCCGACCACGTAGCGCACCGGCCCCACACCGTCCGGTGGCGGGAGCGGCTGCGCCGCCTTCAGCAGCACTTCGGGGTCGATCTGCGAACAGAGACCCGATGTCCAGGTCCCGTCGTCTGCGGTATCCAAGAACAGCCCCATCCGCTGGCCGAACCCGACCTCGAGGCCGCACGCGGCGCCGTTCGACGCGGACCGCACGTCGACCTCGGCGCCGAGGATGCCTTTCACGGCAGTCTCGACCTCGAACGTGAAGACCGAGGTCTGATCGTCCACCTCGGTCCGTTCGACGAGGGCTCCGACGAACGCGCCGTCGGCGCGATGCAGCGCGTCTCGCGGATCTCCCAAGGCGCATGAGCATGCACGGGCGGCCTGCGCGGCGGCCAGCACCAGGATGAACGCGAACAGGGGAACGACGGCAGCACGACGGTTCGAGTTGCGGGTCCGCATGGCTCTTCATGCCGCCGCGCTACTCGACCGTGACACTCTTGGCCAGATTCCTTGGTTGGTCGACGTCGCAGCCCCGGAGCTTCGCCATGTGGTACGCGAACAGCTGCAAGGGCACGGTGACGACGACGGGCGACAGCAGTTCCGGCGTCGAGGGCACCTCCAGGACGTGGTCGGCCATCGCGCCGATCTGCTCGTCGCCAACGGTCGCGATCGCGATCACCTCTGCCCCGCGCGCGCGGACTTCCTGGATGTTGGAGAGCATCTTCGGGTAGATGTGGCATTCGGTGGCGATCGCTACGACCGGCATCCCGTCCTCGACGAGCGCGATCGGGCCGTGCTTCAGCTCGGCGGCGGGGAACCCCTCTGCGTGGACGTAGCTGAGCTCTTTGAGCTTCAGGGCGCCTTCGAGCGCGGCCGGGTACCCGGTGTGCCTCCCGATGAACAACACGTCCCGCACGTTCCGGTACCGTTCGGCCAGCTCGCGCACCTCGGCGTCCAGGCCGATCGCGCTCTCGACATGGGCCGGCAGCTCGTCCATCCGATCCAGGATCTCGGCGATCTCGGCCGGGAACATCGAGCCACGCACCTGCGCCAGGTAGAGTGCGACCAGGTACTGCGACACCATCTGCGTCGCGAAGGTCTTCGTGCCCGCCACCGCGATCTCGGGCCCGGCGTGCGTGTACAACACCCCGTCGGCCTCACGCGCCAGCGAGGAACCGACCGTGTTCGTCACCGCGATCAGGTGCGATCCCTGCCGGCGCGCATGACGAGCCGCCTCCAGCGTGTCGATCGTCTCGCCCGACTGGCTCACCGCCAAGGTCAAGGTGTCGGCACCGAGGACGGGGTCGCGGTAACGGAACTCGCTCGCGATCTCGATCTCGACCGGCAGCCGCGTCCAATGCTCGATCGCGTACTTCGCCACGAGCCCTGAGTGGAATGCCGTCCCGCACGCAACCACGAAGACCTTGTCGACCTCGCGCAATACGTCGTCGGCGATCCGCAGCTCGTCCATCACCAGTCGCCCGTTCACGACGCGCCCGACGAGGGTGTCGCGGATCGCACCGGGCTGCTCGTGGATCTCCTTCAACATGAAGTCCTCGAACCCGCCCTTCTGCGCGC
>CAZDXK010000042.1:0-9192 GCA_964509215.1 uncultured Actinomycetes bacterium
CGCCGCGGGTCCACGTCCCGTCCGTTTCGACCTCGACGCGCGTCGTCTGCAGACGGGCGAGCGACGGGTCGATCGCGATCGCCAGGGCAAGCGGGTCGTGCATCGACGCGCCCTCGCTCGATCCGAACCGTTCGTAGAACTCGATGTAGAACGGCACGGACCCCTGTAGGAACCGCGCGAGCGGCGACTCCGGAGCGGATATGCACATGGCGTCCACGCCGTCACGTCCGAGCTTCACGCGCTCCGTGACGTCGAGCCCCACAGCGATCGGGAGTTGCTCTTCCACCACGCCCGCGAAGCCACGGAACACGGCCTGCGCGGCCTCAGGGTCGACCCAGATGTTCGCCTCGGCGGCCGGTGTGACGTTGCCCTGGTGCGCGAACGCGCCGCCCATGATGGCGAAGCCCTTCAGGAGGTCCGGGAGCTCGGGCTCCTCGGCCAGCGCCAGCGCGACGTTCGTCAGCGGGCCGGTGGCAACCAGGAGCACCTCGCCGGGGTGCTCACGCGCGAGCTCGATCAGCAATCGAGAGGCGTCGCGGTCCGATGGCGACCGTGAAGCCGGCGGCAGCTCCGCGCGACCGAGCCCGCGCTCACCGTGGACGACGGGGAACGCCATGTGGTCGCGGACGAGCGGCCGGCCCGCCCCCCTGGCGACCTCGACGTCCGTGTATCCGCAGAGCTCCAGCACCGCGAGCGTGTTCTCGGTCGTCTGTTCCACGTCGACGTTGCCCATGACCGTCGTCGCCGCGATCAACGTCACCTCCGGCGAGGCGAGCGCGTAGAGGATCGCCAGGGCATCGTCGACCCCGGTGTCGACGTCGAGGATCAGGGGCGCGGGCTCCATGGCTGCACAGGCTAAGCGGTCGGCGGCCGGCCGCCCAGGGTCAGGTCGACGGGGTGAACGTTGCCCGCTCCGCGGCCGTTGCGGGCTCGAGCGAGAAGCCGATGAGCTTGGCGGCGACGTCGCGGCAGACCTGGCGCATCCGTTGCGGGGTGAACGCCGTGTCGTTCATCATCACCTGGATCGCCATACCGTCGATCATCGCGCCGATCTGCTGCCCCAGATCGTCGGCGTCGGCGCCCTCGGGGAACTCGCCGGCTTCGCTGCCCACCCGGATGATGTCGGCGATCGACTGCCGCCACCGGCGGTCGAGCGCTTCCCGCTCCTTCGCCATCGCGGGGTCTCGGAGCGCGCGCACCCAGATCTCGATCCAGAGCGCCCACTCGTCCAACCGCTCGTACTCGGGCAAGAGACCCGGGACGGACAGCTCGATGAGGCGGTCGAGCTGGTCCCGCGCGGACGGGATCCTTCGGAGCTCGCGAGACAGGCGCAGGTAGAACTGGTCGTTCGCGTAGGTGAGCGCTTCGACCAACAGCCGGTCCTTGGACTCGAAGTAGTAGAGGATCAGGCCCGGTGACACCCCGCAGCGCTCAGCGATGTCGGAGATCCTCGTCTCCGCCAATCCGCGATCGGTGATGACGCGGGCGGCGGCCTCCAGGATCTCCTGGTGCCGGTCCTTCGACTGCTTCTGGCGCGTGCGACCCATCCCTGCTCCCGAGTTGAACGCCGTACAGGTCACGAGGCGGTCTCGCCTCGATGCTGTCTAGCGGTTCAAGGAACTGTACGCCCCTGACCAGCGATGTCAAAGCCGCAGGCAGGCACGTTGGAGTTGACTCGTGATTCAAAGTCAGGAGATAATCCTCCGGGTTCGCGCCGGGCCCGGCGCGTGACCAGCGAGGAAGGCAACTGCCCAGGCCGCGATGGCCAGGACGCAGCGGGCAGGCCAACAGCCAAGGGGGACGGATCGGCATGGCGAACGTCTACGACGCGATCATCATCGGCGGAGGGCACAACGGCCTCACGAGCGGCGCCTACTTCGCGCGTTCCGGAGCGCGGACCGTGGTGCTGGAGGCCCGCGGCAAGACCGGCGGCGCCGCCGACACCAGCGCGCCCTTCCCGGATCACCCCGAGATCAAGGTCACGACGTACTCCTACGTCATGTCGCTGATGCCGCCGACCATCATCCGCGAGCTGAACCTCAAGCAGCACGGCTACGACGTTTCACCGTTCGGCCCGTACTACCAGGCCTTCCCCGACGGCCGCTCGATCACCGTGTACGCCGACGACGCGAAGAAGAGCTACGACTCGATCGCGCAGTTCTCGAAGAAGGACGCCGACACGTTGCCGAAGTGGGAGGCGTGGCTGAAGGGCGTCGCCGACGTGCTGGGACCGCTCCTTCTGCAGGTGCCGCCGAAGCTCGGCTCGCTCGCGATCGGCGACCTGATCTCGAGCGCGCAGTCCGCGTGGAGGATGCGCAAGCTCGGCACACGCGGTGTCGCCGACGTCACGCGCCTCTTCACCATGAGCGTCACCGATCTGCTGGACGACTGGTTCGAGTCGGATGAGATCAAGGGCATGCTCGCCGTGAACGGAGTGATCGGGACGTGGGCGGGGCCGGACGAGCCGGGGACCGCGTACGTGATGCTCCACCACTCGATCGGCGATGTCGGCGACGGGCACCTCGGTTCCTGGGGATTCCAGCAGGGCGGCATGGGCGGGGTCTCCGACTCGATCCGCCGCTCGGCGGAGTCGTTCGGCGCCGAGATCCGAACCGACGCGCGCGTGAAGCAGATCCTGGTGCGTGGCGGCCGAGCGGTAGGGGTCGCGCTCGAGAACGGCGATGAGCTCCGCGCGCCGGTCGTGGTCAGCTGCATCCACCCCCAGATCGCGTTCCTCGACCTGATCGAACGCCACGAGCTCCCGGCGGACTTCGTCTGGGACATCCAGCGGTGGAAGACCCGCTCGGGTGTGGTCAAGGTGAACGTGGCACTGTCGGAGCTCCCGGACTTCATCGCGAACCCGGGCAAGAACCAGCAGGACCACCACACCGGCTCCGTCGAGCTCTGCTTCTCCCCGCAGTACGCGGAGCGCGCGTTCCAGGACGCGCACGTCGAGCGCAAGGCCGCGGTGGCGCCGTTCGTGGACGGCACGATCCCGACGACGCTCGACAAGCTGCTCGCGCCCGAGGGCGTGCACGTGTTCTCGATGTTCTCCCAATGGGTCCCGGACGACTGGAACACGGAGCCGCACCGTGACGAGCTCGAGCAGTACGCCGACCGGATCATCGACAAGTACACGGAGCTGGCGCCGAACTTCAAGTCCGCGGTGATCGACCGTCAGGTGATCGGGCCCTACGACATGGAGCAGGAGCTTGGTCTTTTGGGCGGCAACATCTTCCACGGGGAGCTCTCGGTGGACCAGCTGTTCCACATGCGCCCGGCGCCCGGCTACGCCGACTACCGCACGCCCATCAAGGGCCTGTACCACGGGTCGTGCGCGACTCATGGCGGAGGCGGCGTCAACGGCATCCCCGGGTGGCAGGCGTTCAACATGGCGAAGAAGGACAAAGCCGTCGGCAAGAAGTAGCGGGTGACGGAGGCGAGCGGCGAACCCGGCGCACGGACCGCTCTTGAGCGGATGCTCGAGGCGCGTTCGGTCGCCCTCGTCGGCGCCAGCGTCAAGGAGGGCTCGCTCGGCCGCCAGATGATGGTCGAGCTCCTCCGCGGCGGGTTCGAGGGCGCGTGCTACCCGGTGAACCCCGGCTACGACGAGGTCCTGGACCGCCGCTGCTACCCCTCGATCGCCGACGTACCCGAACCGGTCGACCTAGCGATCCTCGGCGTCTCGAACCAGCGGGTCGAACAAGCGCTGCGCGATGCGATCGCGGCCGGTGCGCGCTCCGCGATGACGTTCTCGTCCCTGTACGAGGCCGAGCCCCCGGAGCCCGGTCTGCCGTTGCTCGCGGAACGCGTCGCCGCGATCGCGCGCGACGCCGGCATCGCGATGTGCGGCGGCAACGGCATGGGGTTCCTCAACCTCGAGGCGAACCTCCGGGCGACAGGGTTCGCGACACCGGACCACATCCGTCGCGGGCACGTCGCGTTCGTGAGCCATTCGGGGTCGGCGTTCGCCGCGCTCGCGTTCAACGACCGGGGGATCGGCTTCAACGTGATCGTGTCGTCGGGACAGGAGCTGGTGACCGACGTCGCCGATTACATGGAGCACGCGCTCGGTATGGCGTCCACCCGTGTGATCGCACTGCTGATCGAGACGGTGCGCCGGCCTGAGGCCTTCCGGGCGGCGTTGGCGAACGCGGCGGATCGCGATGTCCCGGTGATCGCATTGAAGGTGGGACGGACCGAGCGGTCGAAGTCGATGGTCACCGCGCACTCCGGCGCGCTCGCCGGTGAGGACGGGGCGTATGAGGCGTTGTTCGACGAGTACGGTGTGCTTCGGGTGGCCACGCTGGACGAGATGGCCGACGCGATGGAGCTCTTCTCCAGCCCTCGACGAGCGACGACGGGCGGCGGCATCGCGTCGATCCACGACTCGGGTGGCGAGCGCGCGTTGCTCGTCGACGTGGCCGCGGACCTGGGCGTGCCGTTCGCGCAGATCTCCGATGCGACCACCCAGCGGATCCAGGCCGCGCTCGACCCCGGGTTGGAGGCGGAGAACCCGCTCGACGCGTGGGGGACGGGCATCGACGCCGACCGGATCTTCGTCGAGTGCTTCCGTGCGCTGCACGACGATCCGGACACGGCCGCGCTCGCGTTCGTGGTCGATATGACGCGGCAGGGCGAGCCGCACGACGAGGGCTACCTGCACGTCGCGCGCGAGGTGTTCGCGTCGACCACCAAGCCGTTCTGCATCCTGTCGAACCTGGCGAGCGCCGTCGCGAACGACGAGGCGGCCCTCCTGCGCGACGACGGCATCCCGGTGCTCGAAGGGACCGCATCCGGCCTGGCCGCGTTGCGGCACCTGCTCGCGTACCGGGACGGGCGGATGCGGCCGCCTGTCGTGCTGCCGGAGCCGGTCTCCGACGACGTCCGCGTTCGATGGCGAGCGCGGCTGGCTTCCGGCGACCTGAGCGAGCTCGAGGGGCTCGCATTGCTGGCCGACTACGGCGTCCCGATCACGCAGGGGCGCGGCGCGAGGTCGGCCGACGAGGCGGTCGCCGCCGCCGAGGATATCGGCTGGCCGGTCGCGCTGAAGACGGCCGCACCAGGCGTGCATCACAAGTCGGACGTCGGCGGGGTCGCGCTGGGCGTGACGAGCGCCGACGCGCTGCGAGCGGCCTACGAGGACATGGCGTCGCGCCTCGGCCCGCAGGTGGTTGTGGCGGCGATGGCGCCCCCCGGGGTCGAGCTTGCGCTCGGGATCGTCCGCGATCCGCAGTTCGGCCCGCTCGTCCTCGTGGCGGCCGGTGGGGTCCTCGTCGAGGTCCTCCACGATCGACGTCTGACGCTCCCCCCGCTGGATGCGCCGCGGGCGCGTGCGTCGATCGATCGGTTACGGGTTCGGCCATTGCTCGACGGCGTGCGAGGTGCACCGCCCGCCGACATCGGCGCGCTCGCCCGCGCCGTCTCACGTCTCTCGCTCCTGGCCGCCGACCTCGGCGAACAGATCGACGCCCTCGACGTGAACCCGGTGATCGTCACGCCGGATGGCTGCGTGGCGGTCGACGCCCTCGTGGTTCCGCGCCGCCGATAGCCCCTCGGCTAGTCTGAGCGAGACTAGAAGGGATCCGTCACTGGATCGGTCCCCGGCGGCCACCCCGGGAAGTCTGCCGGGAAGTCGAACGCGTCGCCGTAGGTCTTCGCTTGATGGGTCGCGATCTGGGGCGAGCGAGGGGGAGCGGAGAAGTCGAAGACGTGCTCGAAGTTGTGCGTGTTCGCGATCCGAGGCGTGAGGTAGTCCAGTCCCCAGTTGTCCGAGATGAATCGCAGCGGCGACGAGAACTCTCCCATCTCGTCGTCGATCAGCCCGCGCCGCGTGTACGGCGAGATCGTGAGCAACGGCACCCGGAACCCGAGGCGGACCCCGTCGATCACCGGCGGCAAGACGCTGTCGTAGAAACCCCCCCACTCGTCCCACGTGACGAAGATCGCGGTGTGCTCCCACATGTCGCCCTTCATCACCGCGTTCACGACGTCCGTCAACCAGTTGTGCGCGAACGACGAGCTCGCCGGCGGGTGATCGGAGAGCGCGAACTGGGGCGTGACCCAGGTGACGGCAGGCAGCGCGTTCGCCTCGATGTCGTCGATCAACCGGTCGACCGAGTTCGCCGCGTGCTCGCGCCACAGATCGGTGTGGAAGACGCCGTCGACCGCGTTGAACGCGTTCCAGAAGTAGCCCACCTGGCCGGGGACAGCCGAGTAGTAGCGCCAGTCCACGCCGATGTCGGTGAGCTGCTCGCCCACCGTCTTGAATCGGAAGCAGGTGTCGTGCTTCGTGAGGTTCCCCCGGCCGTCCTTGACCAGCACGAACACGTCGTCGCCGAGAGCGTCGCATCCCCAGCTCTTGAACTTCTTCTCGCCGTCCACACGGACCTCGATGTTCTCCGGGTTGTCGATCGTCCCGCCGGACTGCCCGGCGATGAAGAAGAAGTGGTTCGGGTACGAGGGCCCGAGCGCCGACGCGAAGAAGTTGTCTGACAGCGCGTATTCGCGCGCCCAGGACCAGTAGTTCGGCAGCTGCTTCTCCTGGAACTGTGAGTAGGACCACGGGTCACCGTACGCGCCGCCGGCGAACCCGTCGAGCTTGCCCCCGTTCAGGCAGTTCAGCGCGGCCGCGTAGTCGTGCGGGAGGTCGCCCGGCAGCCAGTCTGGGGTTCGGATCAGCGGCGTCTCCTCGCCGTTCTTCACCCCCACAGTGGCGCCGTTCACGCCCGGGAACCGGCCGAAGAGGTTGTCGAAGCTCCTGTTCTCCATCATCACGTAGATGACCTGCTTGATCGGCCACCGGGTGTCGATGGATGTCGTCGGGCTCGGGGAGACCCGCGGGATCACACGCCCTCCGGTGCAGGAGAACAGCACGCCGCCGGCGACGGCCATGGCGGAGCGTTGGAGGAACCGGCGACGGCTGACGGGGAGCGGGTGGGCGTCGCCGCGCTCCTCGTCGCTGGGGTGGACTCGGTCGGGCATGTCCTCTTACTTCTATCAAGGAACGGAGCGATGGGTATCCTCGAGTCGTTCCCGACCGCTCCGGAGTGTCCCGCTTTGCGTAGGTTCCTCGTCTCGGTGTCCGCGGGTGTGCTGGCCGCATCGCTCGCCGCGTGTGACGGAAGAGAACCGGCGCCCGATACCCCCTCCACGTCGTCCCAGGTCACTCCCGTCACGCCCGGCTCACCCAGCGCTTCGCCCACCCCGCCCGCCCTGCCCGCGATCCTGCCGGCGACCAGCGGAGCTCCGTCGGGGACGTGCGAGAACGGATGGGCCACGCCTGCGGCCGGCACGCCGCCGTTCACGGATCCGATCGGCATCATCCGCCGCACGACAGGCGTGAGGGGGCCGCTCGTGGTCGTCGACATGCGCCGGTTCACCGGTCCGGAATCCCCGCCGTCCGATCAGGGATACCTGCTCGAGGTGGAGCGCTGGTACATCAAGCTCTACGCCGAGGACGACATCGCGTTCCAGGGCCGGTTCCTCGTAGAGGCTCGCCGGTTCGGCCGCGGCCTCGTGGCCGTCGCGCCGTACGACACGGACGGGTTCCGGTCGCCGGATTGGATCGGGTTCCAGTTCGACAGCGCCGACACCACGCGGAAGGGCTATCCGGGCCTGCCCGGACGGTGGTCGGGGATCGCGTACGACTTCGTTCGCGGAGGTGCGGGACTCAAGATTCCGGGGCTGCCTGACGAAGTCATTGGATGTCTGGACGGCACGTAGGCCGGCGGCGCAGAGGACGCTAGCGACGTAGGACGGCAGGCATGGGCATCTATCAGAGCTCGGGCCGCACGCGGAATCCGCTCGGCGTCGTCTCGGTGTTCGCCGGCATCGTGGGCGCGGCGGCTTCCGTCATCCTCTGGGCCTACCAGTACGACCCCGACGGTTCTCTCGTTCGGTCGTTCGCTTCGAGGCTCGGACCCGGTCTCGCGTCGGGCGACGCGCTGGTGATGTTCGCCGCGGTTTTCGGCGCGCTCGCCGTCATCTCGGCGATCGCCATCTCGGTGGGCGGGAGCACCCGAGCTTCTTCCGTCTTCGCCATCGTCCTGGGCGTGGTCGCCCTGAGCTACCCCGGGCTCAGCTGGTTCAAGGTGTTCACGCGACCGCTGCTGCGGCACGCCCTGCCCTGACGGCGAGCGCGTCCCAGGCTCAGTCCTCGGACGGCCACTCCGTGTAGACGCCGGGGCCGCGCTTGCGGAGCTCGTTGCCGATCACGACCCGCTGGATCTCCGACGTCCCCTCCCAGATCCGGTCGACCCGGAGCTCCCGCCACAACCGTTCCACCGGCTGCTCCCGCATGTACCCGCGCCCACCGTGGATCTGGACGGCTCTGTCGATCACGCGCCCCGCCGTCTCGCTGCAGACGAGCTTCACGGCCGACGCCTGCGCATGGAGCTGCTTGCGATCGATGCCGCCGCGCGCCGCCATCCAGCACACGCGGTAGAGCATCGACGTCGCGGCCATGATCTCGGCGGCCATGTCGGCGAGCATGAACTCGATCGCCTGGAATCCGACGATCGGCCGTCCGAACTGTTCGCGTCCTTCCGCGAACGCGAGCGACAGCTCGAGCGCCCGCGCGGAGGCGCCCATCGTTCGGGCGCCGATCATCAACCGCTCCTCGACGAACCAATCCTTCGTGAGCTCGTATCCCTGGCCCACGTCGCCGAGCACGGCGTCCGAGGGCAGCCGGACACCGTCGAACGCGAAGATCGGATGCTCGAACACGAACGTGTGCGTGTACTTCGGGGTTCGGACCAGGCGAACCCCGGGGAGGTCCTTGTCGACCAGGAAGACGGTGGGCTTGGCAGGATCGCCGTCGACGTGCGCGTGCACCAAGAAGAAGTCGGCCACGTCGCCGGACGTCACGTGCCATTTCTCGCCGTCGAGCACCCACCCGTCCTCATCGCCGTCGCCGTCGCGCCGGGCGGTCGTGCGGACCATCGATGGGTCGGAGCCCGCGAGCTCCTCGGTGATCGCGTAGGCGTCGCGCCGCTCACCTCGCGCGGCCGGCCGGAGATAGCGCTCCTTCTGCGCCTCCGTGCCGCGAGCGAGCGGGATCGACGGCCGCCACGGGATGTCCCACAACGCACCCGTCGCGCGCCCCCACTGCTCCTCGACCAGCATCTGGTGGAACGTGTCGAGGCCCTGCCCGCCGTCCTCGGGGGCGTGGTTGATCGCGTTGAAGCCCGC
>CAZDXK010000043.1:0-9031 GCA_964509215.1 uncultured Actinomycetes bacterium
GGGCGTCGATGTAGCCCTTGCCGTAGTCCCACTGGATGTACTCCTCTTCCTGGATGTCGAACGCGGGCTCGTGCATCCGTGGTTCACCCGTCTGCAGCATGTGCTCGAGGTTGTCCTGTAGCAGCTCCCACTCGTAGTAGTGGTTCGAGCCGCAGTCCTGGCATGCGATCACCACGCCCTTCACGCCTTGGGCCGCGAATAGCCCCCGCATGGCGTCGAGGTCGTGCAGGTCGGCCTCGATGTCCGCGCGCTCCTCGGACGTGAGCTCGATCGGTTCGACCGGCTCGTCGGGTTCGGGCGTCGGCTCTTCCATCACTCGTCTTCCGGATCGTCGTCGAAGCGGAACGTCTTGAACGCTTCGGCGAACGTGTAGCCCGCCTCCTCACCGGTCTGCTGCGCGCGGATCCGCACCCACGGCTCGGCCTCGGCGCCCCCTTGGGAGACATGCTGTTCGAGGGACTTGATCTTGACGTCGATGGTTTCCGTGATGTCGACGTACGTGTCCGGCTCGTTCGAGCTGAGCCAGAGGTTCGGGACCTCGAACGGCTCGATCCCTTCATCGAGCAGCTCCGGGAACATCAGGCGTGTCGGCGCGTCGGGCATGATCGCCGAGAGCGCGAGTATGCCGGCCGCCTTATGGTCCGAGTGGTTGATGTATCGGTTCCCCGACCACAGGCGTGAGGGATCGGGCGCGAGGATCACCTCGGGGCGCCGTCGTCGGACCTCTCGCGTGACCTTCCGTCGCGTATCCAGCGTGACCTCCAGCATCCCGTCGACCTCGCCCAGGAGCGTCACGCTCGTCACACCGAGGACCTCGGCCGCAGCCTGCTGCTCGCGTTCGCGGATGGGGCGGAGCTCCTCCCGGGTCACCCCCGGCTCGTTGGAGCCGGCGGATCCGTCAGTGATGACCACGTAGTGGACCTCGCAGCCGTCGCGCGTCCACTTGGCGACCGTACCGCCGCACATGAACTCGGCGTCATCGGGGTGGGCGACCAGGACCAGAGCGCTCGAGAAGACCACGGTGGGAGCGTATCGCCTGGTCGCGGAACCGGAAACCGCGGCCTAAGTCCGGCCGATCGGTCGGCCGATACCTCGAAGATGCCGCGAGCAGATGTCCCTGGAGCGCCGCACGCACGGATCTTGGCCTGGTTCGCCGTCGCCAGCCTCGTCGTCTTCATCCTGATCGGGGTGGGCATCAGCCATTTCCGGGCGCGGGACGTCCGCGAGCGCGAGGAGCGCGCGGCGGGGAGCCGCGCGGAGCTGGTGGCGATCCAAGCGATCGGGCCCTTGCTCACCCCAACGGACGTCGCCTTCCCGGTGACCGGCGCTCGCTACGACGCCTTCGAGCAGCGTGTCGCGAGCGTCCAGCAGGCGCAGCCGAGCATCGTTCGGATCAAGATCTGGGCCACCGACGGTCAGGTGCTGTTCTCGAACGACCGCGACCAGGTAGGCACGCGGCCCGGCATCGAGCACGAGCTCGAAGAGGCGCTCGACGGCGAGCTCGCCAACGAGATCTCCGACCTGACCGCGAGCGAGAACAGCAGCGAGCAGATGGAGGCCGACAAGCTCTTCGAGACATACGTGCCGTTCCGCTTCGACGGCGAAGACCAGGTGTCGGCCGTGATCGAGGTGTACCAGGACTACTCCGTGATCCAGACCGAGGTCGATCGCCTGACGCGGACGCTCTCGATCTCCCTGACGCTCGGCCTGCTCGCCCTCTACACGGTCGTGCTTCCTCTGATGGTGGGGGTCACCAGAACGCTCCGTCGGCAGAACCACCAGCTTCAGGAGCAGGCCGATCAGCTCTCCGATCTGCTGGAGCGAGAACAGGACACGGTCGCCGAGCTCCGCGAGCTCGACCGGATGAAGAGCGACTTCGTCGCCGCGACGTCACACGAGCTGCGAACGCCACTCACCAGCATCCGAGGGTACGTGCACATCCTCCGCGAGTCTGCGTTGGCCGGCGATCCGGTCGCCGTCGAGGCCCTCGGGGCGATCGAACGCCAGTCCAGCCGGCTGTTCCGCTTGATCGCGAACGTGCTCCGAGAGTCGAACCTCGAACACGACGAAACCACCAATGACGTGTTCATGTTCGCGTTCGAGGACCTGATCGACGAAGTGGTGGCCGACTTCCACGACATCGGCAACCGCATCGTCAGCGAGGTCCCGTACGACCTCCCGCCCGTCACCGCCGATAGGCGCCGGATCCAGGACGTGCTCGTGAACCTGATCGACAACTCGCTGAAGTACTCGTCCGCGCCCACACCCGTCACGATCGGGGCCCGGAGCGACGGATCGGCACTCACGTTCTGGGTGAGCGACCTAGGGGTCGGTATCGAAGCGGGAGAGCTTGATCGGATCTTCGAGCGCTTCTTCCAGGTGGACCAGTCCGCGACTCGATCATACGGAGGGGTGGGACTCGGTCTGCACATCGTCTCGGGTCTGCTGGCGACGATCGGCGGGAGGATCGACGTTCGAAGCGCACCGGGCGTCGGCACCACGTTCACGGTGACGGTTCCGTTCGCGCGTCCCGAGGATCTCCAGGCAGCTCAGCCGTTCAACACCGCGAACGCCTAGCGCGCTGCCAGCGCCATATCGATCGCATCCGCCTGGCGTCGCACGCTGTCGGGCGACGGACCTCCCGGCATCGTTCGCGCAGCCACCGAGAGATCGGGGTCGAGCAGCGCGTCCCCTTCCACGACGCCGAACGCCTCCCATTCCGCGAGAGTGAGGCCCCGCAGTGTGCGCGACCTGGCCGCGAGATGCCTCAGCAGCTGCCCGGTCCGCCGATGTGCCTCTCGGAACGGCACGCTTTGGCGGACGAGGGCCTCGGCGAGGTCGGTCGCGTAGAGGCCCTCGTCGGCAGCCGCCGCGCGCATCGTGGCGGCGTCGAACCGAAGCGTGTCGACGGCGCCCAAGAGCGCCGGGAGCACCAGCTCGAGCGTGTCCGCGGCATCGAACGCCGGCTCTTTGTCTTCCTGGAGATCGCGGTGATAGCCGAGCGGCAGACCCTGCAGCACCGACGTCAAGGCGACGAACCCGGCGGCGATCCTGGCGGCCTTCGCGCGTGCGAGCTCGGCCGTGTCCGGGTTCCGCTTCTGGGGCATGATGCTCGAACCGGTCGTGTAGGCCTCGTCGAGCTGCGCCCAGCCGAGAGCGGGATCGGTCCAGCGAGCGAGATCGGCCGCCAGGCGTGAGAGATGGGTGGCGCAGATCGAGGCATCCGCCAGGAACTCCTGTACGAAATCGCGATCCGACACGGCGTCGATGGAGTTGTCGAACGACCTCCGGAACCCGAGACGGGTCGCCGCCGCCCCGGGGTCGAGCCCGAGCGTCGACGTGGCCAATGCTCCTGCTCCTAGCGGCGACGTCGAGGTCCGGACGGCCCATTGATCGAACCGCTCGAGGTCGCGGAGCAGCGCCCATGCATGTGCCAGGAGGTGGTGCCCCAGCGTGACGGGCTGCGCGGGACGCGCGTGGGTGGTGCCGGGCATGACCGTCTCGACGTGTTCGCGCGCCCGGGCCAAGAGCGTCCTCACGAGCATCGTGGTCAGGCCCTCGATGCGGCGGCTCGAGGCAAGCAGCCACAGCCGCAGATCGGTGACGACCATGTCGTTGCGGCTGCGGCCCGCGTGCAGCCTCGCCCCCACGTCGCCCAACCGATCCGTGACCCCGCGTTCGATCGCCGAATGCACGTCCTCGTCCGCCTGATCGAACGGGAACTCGCCTTCCGCGATCAGCCGGCCGACGTCCGTGAGCGCCCCGGCGAGCGCCGCGGCTTCGTCCGACGTCAGTAGACCTGCGTCCTCGAGGCTGTGCGCGTGCGCGATCGAGGCGTCGACGTCGTGGGACGCCAGACGCACGTCGAAGTGCACGCTCCGGCCGAGCGCGTGGGCTTCGGGAGCAGGCGCCGACGTGAACCTGCCGGCCCAGAGCGGCTCGCCGGAACTAGAGCGTCCGGGCCCGATCCCGGGCTCTTTGCTCCCTTCCGTCATACGCGGCCCTGCTTCGCCGCCCACACCTTGAGCGGCAGCCCGTAGAGCCGGACGTAGCCCTCGGCGTGGGACTGATCGAACGCGTCGCCGCTCCCGTACGTGGCAAGCGACAGGTCGTAGAGCGAGTTCGCCGAGCGGCGCCCGGCGACCGTGCACGTGCCGGGTTCGAACCGCAGGCGCACGTCGCCGGTCACATGTGTCTGCGTCGCGTCGACGTACGCATCCAGCGCGACGCGGAGTGGGGAGAACCATTGTCCGTCGTAGACCAGGTCGGTCCAGCGCTGTTCGACGAGGGGCTTGTGGTGCGCGACCTCGCGCTCCAACGTGAGGTCCTCGAGTGCCCGGTGGGCCAGGATGATCGCGAGCGCGCCAGGCACCTCATAGAGTTCGCGCGACTTGATGCCCACGCGGCGGTTCTCGATCATGTCGACACGACCGAAGCCGTAGGTCCCTCCCAACAGGTCGAGAGCGCGGATCACTGACGGCAGGCCCGCGGCCTCGCCGTCGAGCGCTACGGGCAGCCCGCGCTCGAACGCGACGACGATCTCAGCGGGCTCCGACGGGCGGGCCTCAGGCGGCGCCGTCCTCGCGAACGCGTCCTCGGGCGGAGCCACCCACGGGTCCTCGAGCGGCCCGCACTCGGCCGTGCGGCCCCACAGGTTCTCGTCGACGGAGTACGAGCTGACGATCGACGCGAGCGGGATGCCCCACTCCTCCGCGAGCACGAGCGCCTTCTCACGCGGGATGTTCGCGTCGCGGATCGGCGCCAATACTTGAAGATCGGGAGCGAGCACGCCGAACGACACCTCGAACCGAACCTGGTCGTTGCCCTTGCCGGTGCAGCCGTGGGCGACCACGTCGGCGCCGATCTGGCGCGCGACCTTCACGACTTCCTCGACGATCAGCGGTCGCGCGAGCCCGGACACCATGGGGTACTTGCCCTCATACAGTCCGTTCGCCTTGATCGCATGCACGAGGTAGTGGGCCGCGAACCGATCGACAGCGTCGACGACACGGACATCGGCGGCGCCGGCCAGGCGGCCACGTTCCGCGACCCCGTCGAAGTCCTCTTGCTGGCCGACGTCGACGGCGACGGCGTGGACCTCGTAGCCCTTCTCCACGAGCCAGCGGATCGTGACCGACGTGTCGAGTCCGCCGCTATACGCCAGCACCGCGCGCTTCATGCTTCCGCCTCCATGATGTGGGTGAAGGTCCGTTCGAGCGCCGCGGCAGCGACACCCTCTCGGCCGAGGATGAGGATCGTGTTGTCGCCGGCGATCGTGCCGGCGATGTCCGCGAGCTCGACGCGATCGATGCCCTCTGCCAGCGCCGAGGCGGCGCCTGGCGGGGTCCGCACCACCAACCCGTGATCGCTCCGCGTGAACGACAGCGCGAACTCTTCGAGCAGACGCTTGAGCAATCCGAGCGGCACGGGCGCGGCGCCGTTCCCCGGGAAGACGTACCTCAGGCCGTCGTGATCGTGCACGCGGGCGAGCCCGAGCTCCTCCACGTCGCGCGAGATCGTCGACTGCGTGGCCTCCAACCCGAGCGCCGCCAGACGCGCGCGGATCTCCTCCTGCGACGCCAGCCGCTCCCGGCCGACGAGCGACAGGATGGTCTGCTGGCGTTTCGCCTTCACGGCCGCGTTGAAGCGACTCATCCTGACGTCTCCTCGGCGGACTCCCCGGCGTCGGGTGTGATCATGGTGCCGACGCCCTCGGGCGTGAACAGCTCCAAGACCAACGAGTGCTCGACCCGGCCATCCACCAGGTGGACGCGGCCCACGCCCGCCTTGATAGCCGCCGCCGCGCTCTCCAACTTCGGGATCATGCCTCCCTCCACCACGCCGTCGCGGCCGAGCAGGTCGAGGCATTGGTCCGCGGAGAGCTCCGAGAGCAGGTCGCCCGTCGGCCCGATCAGGCCCGGTACGTCGTTCAGGAACACGAGCTTCTCGGCGTCGAGCGCGATCGCGAGCTCGGCCGCCACGACGTCGGCGTTCACGTTGTAGGCCTGGCCGAATTCGTCCACGGCTATCGACGCCACGACCGGCACGAACCGCTGCGCCATCAGCGTTCGGACCACGTCGGCGTTCACATGCACCACCTCGCCGACGAATCCGAGGTCGGGAGCGGTCTGCTTGCGAGCGAGCAGCATGCCACCGTCCACTCCGGACAACCCGACCGCCGGGACGCCGCCCGTGACGAGCGACGCGACGACCTCCGTGTTCAGTTTGCCGGCGAGCACCATGGTCGCCACGTTGAGCGTCTCAGCGTCGGTCACGCGCACTCCGTCCACGAACGTCGTCTCGATCCCCATGCTCGCGGACATCTTGGTGACCTGCGGGCCCCCGCCGTGCACGATCACCGGCAGGATGCCGGCGCTCTGGAGCAGCGCGATGTCCTGCGCGAACGACGCGACGAGCGGCGTGCGCTCCATGGCCGCGCCGCCGTACTTCACGACGATGACCTTGCCGTGGTGCTCCTGCATGAACGGCAGCGCTTCGAGCAGGACGTACGCCTTGGCCACGGTTCGCTGGCGGATCTGCGGCGGGAGCTCGGTGCTCACGTCGTGTACTCCCCGTTGATGCGCACGTACTCGTACGAGAGGTCGCAGCCCAACGCGCGGCTCCGGCCCGGACCATCCCCGAGCGAGACCTCGATGAGGATCTCTGGCTCCTTCATGACGACTCGGGCGGCCGACGAGAGCGCATCTTCCTCGAAGTAGCCGGCCGGGATCACGCCGCCCTGCACGAGTCGTACGCCGCCGATCGCGACGTCGATCGCTGTGGGGTCGACGTCGATCCCCGAGGAACCCACGGCCTGCAGGATCCGGCCGGGGTTCGGATCGCCCCCGAACGTCGCGGTCTTCACGAGCGGCGAATCGGCGACGGCCTTCGCAACGACGCGCGCGTCGTGCTCGGACGCCGCGCCGGCGATGTCCACCAGCATCACATGGGTGACCCCTTCGGCGTCGGCGATCAGCTGACGGACGAGCGACTCCCCGACCTCACCGATCGCGCTGGACAGCTCGTCCCATGCGAGCGTGCCAGGGGTCACATCAGGGGCGTCCGGCGCCGCGCCGCTCGCGAACAGCAACACCGTGTCGTTCGTGCTGGTGCACGCGTCCACGGTCAACGCGTTGAAACGAGGCTTCAGCTGCTCGTCCGCAAGGCGCTGAAGGTGCTCACGGCGCACCTGTGCGTCGGTCGTCACGAACACGAGCATCGTGGCGAGGTTGGGCGCGATCATGCCGACGCCCTTCGCGCACCCTCCGACCCTGAACCCGCCGGCGTTGGCCATGGCCTGCTTGTCTACCGTGTCGGTGGTCATGATCGCGCGCGCGAAGTCGGGACCGCCTGCGGGCGCCAGCGCGCCGGCGAGGATGGGCAGCGCCGTCAGGAGCGGCTCGACGTGCACGGGCTCGCCGATCACACCGGTCGAGCACGCGAGCACGTCGGCGACGTCCACCCCGAGCGCGACCGCCGCGGCGGAAACCACGGTGTGCGCGTCTGTGTTCCCTCGCTCGCCGGTGGCGGCGTTCGCTTGACCGCTGTTCACGATCACGGCCCGGCCATCGCCGTCGGCGATGCGGGCACGGCTCAGATGGACCGGCGCCGCGGCGACGCGGTTCGTCGTGAACAGGCCGGCGACGGTCGTCCCGGGGTCACCGACGAGTAGCCCGAGGTCGGGGCGGCCCGACGGCTTGAGACCGGCGCTCATCCCGGCCGCCCGGAACCCGAGTGGGTACGTCACGCTCACGGGTACACCGCCAGTGTCGGGAGCGCGGTGGCTTCGTCGAGGCCCAGGACCAGGTTGAGGTTCTGGATGGCCTGGCCGGCGGCGCCCTTGACCAGGTTGTCGAGAGCGCCGATCACCACCGCTGTTCCGGTTCGCGTGTCCGCGACGGCCTGCAGCTCCACCACGTTCGAGCCGCGCGTCCTCTTGGAGTCGACCATCTCGCCGGGCGCCAGCACCCGGACGAAAGGCCGTCTCGCGAACGCGTCGACGAGACACGACGTCAGCTCCTCCGTCGTCCCTCCGGACGCGAGCGGGGCGAACGCCGTCGTGACGACGCCTCGGACGGCCGGCACCAGGTGAGGTACGAACACCACCGACGGCGTGAACCCGGTCGCGAGCTCGAGGCCGCGCTCCATCTCGGGCGTGTGCTGGTGCCGCGGCACGCGGTACGGGCGGATGCTCTCCTCAGACGAGGCGTACAGAACGGCCTCGCTCAACGCGCGACCGGCGCCCGAGAGCCCCGTCTTGCCGTCGACGTGGATCGAACCGGGCTCCACCAGCCCCGCGGACAACAGCGGCGCCAGACCCAGGATCACCGGCGTCGGGAAGCATCCCGGGTTGGCCACCAGCTGGGCTCCGGGGAGCTGTTCGCCGAAAAGCTCGGGAAGGCCGTACACCGCTTTGCCCAGCCAGTCGGCGGCGGGATGCTCGAACCCGAACCAATCCGGGTACGCGGAGGCGGGAAGCCGGAAATCGCCGGCGAGGTCGATCACCTTGATGCCTGCCTCCAGGAGCGCCGGGGCCAGCTCGGCGCTGGCGCCGTGCGGCAGGGAGCAGAACGCGACGTCGGCCGCCTCCACGATTTCCGCCGCGACCGGCTCCTGCAGGACCTCGTTGCCAAGAGCCAGCGCGGCGAGGTTGGGGTGAACCTCGGCGAGCGTCTTCCCCACCGACCCATGTGCGCCCAGGAACGTCACGTCGGCGAGCGGGTGAGCGTCGAGCAGCCGGATCAGCTCACCACCAGCGAAGCCCGACGCTCCGAGCACGGCGACACGTACGCGATCCGGGGAGTCGGCCATGACGGATAAGTATGCAAGAAGATGCATAGAACCGTCAACCGTCGCCACAGCTGCGAGGAACCTGGACCGGCTACCCGGGCAGCCGGGTCCCCGAGACGACCGTGAGCCGGCTTTCGGTTAACTCATCCGGGTCATCCGCGAGTGCGCGCGTGGTTCCGGCGCGGACGATCGACCCGCGGGCCTTCCCGAGGTTGGACCGGAGCTCGTCGGCGCCGTTCGT